>JACQPZ010000098.1 GCA_016207265.1 Candidatus Latescibacterota bacterium
GCCAGATGCCCGAGATGGACGGATACCAGGCCACCGCCGAGATCCGCAAGCGCCAGGGCGCGGGTCGGCGCACGCCGATCATCGCCATGACGGCGGGCGTCATGGACGCGGACCGGGAGCGCTGCACCGCGGCGGGTATGGATGACTTCGTCGGAAAGCCCGTGAACGAAACGGTGCTGGCCAAGGCGGTCCGGCGATGGGCCGGGACCGTGAAAGCGGGATAGACGAAGCGCCCCGGCCGGCCAGGCGAGATACTTTCTGGCGCCTCGGCACTTGGTTCAATCTCGGGGTCTCGGCGCGCGGATCGGCGGCCAAGGTCACGCTCTATGGGGTGGAGGGTGAGGCGGGCGGCGCCCACTTCGGCGTCACGTTCGGCTGGGGATCCCCCGTAGTCGAGCAGTAGGCCGAGCCCGGCACGCCGTCTCGGGACAGCGCTGGGCCCCGCGTCTCACATCCCTCCCGGGTGGGTCATCCCTTCCGGCGAGAAGACCTTTGCGATCTGGTCCTCGGTCAGGAGCTTCTTTTCGCGGACCAGTTCCACGACCGTCTTGCCGGTCTTGAGCGATTCCTTTGCGATCTCGGCGGCCTTGAGATAGCCGATATAGGGATTGAGGGCGGTCGCGATCGAGGTGGATCGCTCGAAGTAGCGGCGGCACACCTCTTCGTTCGCCGTGATCCCGTCCACGCATTTCTCGCGCAGCGCACGGAGCGTGGGAGCGAGGATCGCCAGCGCCCGGAGAAGGTTGTGCGCGATGACCGGCATCATGACGTTCAGCTCGAGCTGGCCCGCCTGCGAGGCGTACGCGACCGTCGTGTCGTAGCCGATCACCTGAAAGCAGACCATGTTGGTCATCTCGGCGATGACGGGATTCACCTTTCCGGGCATGATCGAGGATCCCGGCTGAACGGCCGGGAGGACGATTTCGTAGAATCCCGTGGTCGGCCCGCTGGCGAGGAGCCTCAGGTCGTTCGCGATCCGCGCGAGGTCGAGAGAGAAGCCGCGGAGATCCGACGAGAGTCTCACGAACGGCGCCATGCTCTGCATGGCCTCGAAGAGATTCTTCGCGGGACGGAACGGAGCCCCGGTCAACGACGCCACGTGCCGCACGGCGCGGTCGCGGTATTCGGGATGCGCGTTGATCCCCGTGCCCGCCGCGTTCCCCCCGAGGCCGAGGCTCAGTAACCCCTCGCGGCTCCTTTCGATCGAGGCAGCCCAACCCTCGACGCATTCCCTGTAGCCCGAGAATTCCTGCCCCAGGGTCACCGGGACCGCGTCCTGAAGGTGCGTCCGGCCCGATTTCAGGACGTGGGCGAACGCGCGTGCCCGTCCGTCGAGGGATCGGGCGAGCGCCCGCACCTCGTCGAGAACGGGCCCGCTCAGCGCGTGCGCGGCGAGACGCATGGCGGTCGGAATGACGTCGTTCGTGGACTGCGCCATGTTCACGTGGTCGTTGGGGCTCACCAGGGAATGCTCGCCCCTTGAGCCTCCCAGAAGCTCGCAGGCGCGGTTCGCCACGACCTCGTTCACGTTCATGTGGAACGAGGTGCCCGCGCCGGCCTGATAGGCGTCCACCACGAAATCATGATCGAACTTCCCGGCGAGCACCTCCTCCGCGGCCTGGACGATCGCGTTCCCCTTCTTCGCATCGAGCGCGCCCACTTCCATGTTCGCCTTCGCGGCGGCGATTTTGATGCGCGTGGCCGCGCGGACCATCTCCACGTGGAGCCGCTCGCCGCTGATCGGGAAATTCGCCACCGCGCGGGCGGTCTGAACCCCGTAATAGGCGTCGGCCGGAACCTCGAGCGGGCCGAGCGAATCGCGCTCGGTCCGGGTCTTTTGCTGCGTGATCGCGTCAGGCATGGAGCGTCTCCGGGGAAAGGGTTTCGACGACCGGCCGGGCCCAAACCTCGGCAAAGGCCGCGCGCAGCCGCGCGAGCACGTCCTCGCGTCCGGGCGATGCGCCGAGCAGCGAGCGAAGCGACGTGACGCCCAGGTGGCGGATGCCGCAGGGGTGGATCCAGTCGAAATGGCTCAGGTCGGGGTCCACGTTGAGCGCGAAGCCGTGGAACGCGATCCACCGCCGTACGGCGACCCCGATCGCGGCCACCTTCCGCTCGCCGACCCAGACTCCGGTGTAGGGCGGACGGCGGGCCGCACGGATCCCGTACGTCGCGAGCGCCCGAATAATGACTTCCTCGAGATCGCGGAGGTAGCGGTGGAGATCGCGGCCGGAGGGAAGGCCCTCCAGCGCTACGATCGGATAGGCGACGACCTGGCCGGGGCCGTGGTAGGTGACGTCCCCACCGCGCTCGACCGGGACGACCTCGACGCCGCGCGCTCGAAGCTCGGGCAAGGAGGCGATGAGGCTTCCGGCGCGCCCGGAGCGCCCGACGGTGAGCACGGGTTCGTGCTCGACGAAGTAGATCGAGTCCCCGCGCTCGCCCGACGCGCGGGCGAGAACGGCGCGTTGCTGCAGCTCAAGCGCCTCCCGGTAGGGGACGCGCCCCAGATCAAACGCGGCGATTGGCGCCGGCATTCGAGCCTCAGACGGAGTCGAGCAACCAGCTCTCGGGATCTTCGAGCAGCTCCTTCACGCGGTGGAGGAACTGGACCGCCGGAGTTCCGTCGACAAGCCGGTGGTCGAAGGAAAGCACGAGCGTCATCATCCAGCGAACGACCACGCGGTGATCGCGGACGACCGCCCGCTCCTGAATCAGGTGAACGCCGAGGATTCCGACCTCGGGATGGTTGATGATCGGCGTCGAGGCCGTCGCTCCGAACATCCCGGCGTTCGTGATGGTGAACGTGCCGCCCTGGATGTCGTTCAGGGAGAGCTTCTCCGCGCGCGCCCGGTTGCCGAGATCTTCGATCTCCTGGGCGAGCTGGAGGAGGTTCTTCCGGTCCGCGTCGTGGACGACCGGGACGATCAGACCCTGGTCGCGGTGCACGGCGACGCCGATGTTGTAGTACTTCTTGAAACGCGCTTCGCTCTCCGTCATGGAGGCGTTCAGGACGGGGTACTCCTTGAGCGCCCGGACGACCGCCTTCACGATGAACGGCGTGTAGGTCAGGTTGACCCCGTACGCGCTCTTGACCTTCTCCTTGAGGCGGGCCCGAAGCTCGACGAGCGCGGTCATGTCCACGTCGTCCCACGTGGCGCAATGCGCCACGGTGTGGCGGGAACGCACCATGTTCTCGGCGATCTTCTTGCGGACGTTCGTGAGCGGGACGACCTCCTCCTCCCGCGCCCCGGGTCCGGCGAAGGACGGCACCGGAATCGGTCTCGCGGGAGTCGCGGCTGAAGGCGCGAACGCCGGACGCGCAGGCGCCGCGCCCGCGGCGGGCGCCGGGACGGCGCCTTTGCCCGATTCGATGTAGCTCAGGACGTCCTCGCGCGTCACGCGGCCGCCCATCCCGGTTCCCCGGATGCTCGAAAGGTCGAGGTCGTGCTCCTTCGCGAGCTTCCGCAC
>JACQPZ010000099.1 GCA_016207265.1 Candidatus Latescibacterota bacterium
GAGCAGCTCGGCGTGACGCTCGGCATACGCGATTTCTCCCGACTCGCGGGGCGGACCGACGCGCGGAGCGGGGTGCTCCGCCTTCTCAAGCGGGCGCTCCGGCGCGGGCGGGGCGGAGCCGTCGCGGAGCGGATCCGGGTCGCGGAGGAAGCGATCCCGCCCGTCCTCTCGCACGCCGCCTCCTTCGCGCGCGACCTCGAACGATTGCTTCCGGCGGGCGCGCAGCCCGCTCGCATCGCGCGGGATCGGGACCTGGCGGGCGTGAGCCCGCACGCGCTCGACCAGCTCCTCGCTTCGATCGGCTCGCTCGTCAGGGCGCTGGAGTCGCTGGGCGAGACGGTGGACCGGGAAGGGCGCGCGGCGCTCAAGCCCGAGGGGCTCGAGGCGCGCGACGAGCTTCGCGCCCGCGCGCTCGCGTGGGCGGAGATGGAGCGCTCGCTTCGGTCCGTGATCGGGCTCGAGGAGAAGGGGAGCGCCTTCTATCTGGATCGGGACGACCGCGGAACGCCCCGGCTGAACCGCCGTCCGGTCCGCGTGGGGAGCGCGCTTCGGCAGACGCTCTTCCTTCTCTGCGATCGCGTGCTCCTCACCTCCGCGACCCTACGCGCGGGCTCCGAATTCGGGCCGCTGCTCGAGGCGCTCGGGTTCGGTCCGCGCGAGGTGCGTGCCGAGGCGCTTCCCTCGCCCTTCCCGCTCGAAGAGCAGGTCTTCTGCGCCGTCCAGGACGGACTCGAGCCGAACGATCCCGGCTATCCCGAACGGCTCTCGGAGCTGATCGTGGACCTCGCCACGTCCCTCAGGCGGAACACGCTCGTCCTGCTCACGTCCTACCAGATGATGGACCAGGTGGCGGAGCGTTGCGGTCCGCCGCTTAAGCGCGCCGGCATCCGGCTCCTGCGCCAGCTTCCCGGCGAAGCGGCGGCGCCGCTCGCCGAAGCGTTCCGCGCCGGGGAGGGGACGGTGCTCCTGGGGGCCGCTTCGTTCTGGGAAGGGGTCGATTTCCCGGGCACCGCGCTCGAGGTGCTCTTGATCGCGCGGCTTCCGTTCCCCGTTCCGACCGATCCGCTGATGGAAGCCCGCTCGGAGCTTCTGGTCGCGGAGGGCGGGGATCCCTTCCGCGATCTCGCCCTTCCGGAGGCGGTGCTCCGCTTCCGCCAGGGGATCGGGCGCCTGATCCGCACGGCGGGGGACCGCGGCGCCGTCATCGTGGCCGATCCCCGGCTCACGCGCGCCTCCTACGGGCGGGTCTTTGCAGCCGAGCTTCCGCGCCGCCCGCTCGTGACCGCGTCGCGTGCGGAGCTTTCGGAGCGGGTCCGGCGGTGGTTCTCGCGCGAGGAGGCCGCGTGTCACGCGTGATGGAGCCGGCCCTCGGAAGCGGCCGCGTCGTGCTCGGCGGGTCCCCGCTTCCGTTCGACGATCTCAAGCGGATCGCCGACGGGGCGAGGGTCTCGCTCGCGCCCGATGTTCCGGCGCGCGTCGCGCCCTCGCGCGCGCTGATCGAGCGGCTCTTGAAGACCGGCGAGAGCGTCTACGGCGTGAACACCGGTTTCGGGGAGCTCAAGTCGGTACGGATCGAAGCGCGCGACGTGGAAGCGCTCCAGGCGAATCTCATCCGGAGCCACGCGGCGGGGAGCGGCCCCCCGCTCGAGCCGCGGGCGACGCGTCTCATGCTCGCTCTCCGCGCCCATTCGCTCGCGCTGGGCTTCAGCGGCGTCCGGCTGACGCTGCTCGAGCACCTGGTCAAGATGCTCGAGGCCAACGTCATTCCGGTCGTCCCGAGCCGGGGGTCGCTCGGGGCGAGCGGCGATCTCATCCCCCTCGCGCACCTCGCGCTCGCGGCGATCGGAGAGGGGGAGGTCCACGTCGAGGGACGCGTCGCAAAGGCGGCGGATCTGCTGCGGGGAAACGGCATCGCGCCGCTCACGCTCCAGGCGAAGGAGGGGCTCGCGCTCATCAACGGCACGCAGGCGATGACCTCGGTCGGCGCGCTCGCGCTGATCGAAGCGGCCGACGTGCTCCGCGCGGCCCACGTGGCGTGCGCCCTCTCCGCGGACGCCGCCCGCGCCAGCATCAAACCCTTCGATCCCCGCGTGCACGCGATCCGCCCGCACGAAGGCCAGAGGGATTCCGCCGCCGCGCTCTCCCGGCTCCTTACGGGAAGCGGAATCGTCGCGTCGCACGAAGGGTGCGGCAGGGTGCAGGATCCCTATTCCATCCGATGCGCGCCGCAGGTGATGGGCTCCTCGATCACGGCGTTCCGTATGGCGCGCGAGACGCTCCTGACCGAGGTGAACAGCGTGAGCGACAACCCGATCTGTTTCGCGGAGACCGGGGAGGTCGTCTCGGCGGGCAACTTCCACGGCGAGCCTGTGGCACAGGCCCTCGATTTCTTCGCGATCGGAATGGCGGAGATCGGGTCGATCGCGGAGCGGCGGACGTTCCTCCTTCTCGACAGCGCGAAGAGCGGCCTACCCGCGTTCCTGAGCCCGGACCCGGGCCTGCGGAGCGGGCTCATGATCGTCCAGTACCTCCAGGCCGCGCTCGTCTCCGAGAATCGGATGCTGGCCCAGCCCGCGAGCGTGGACTCGATCCCGACCTCGGCGGGTCAGGAGGATCACGTGAGCATGGGGATGCACGCCGCGCTCAAGGCGCTCGCGCTCACGCGGAACGTGCGGCGGATCGTGGCGGCCGAGCTTCTGTGCGCCGCGCAGGGAATCCACCTCCTGCGCCCGCTTCGGTCCAGCGCGCCGCTCGAGGGAGCGCTGGAGGCCCTCCGCGAGATCGTGCCTCCCCTTTCGGAGGACCGGCGGCAGGACCGGGACCTCGAGCGCGTGGACGATTGGATCGCATCCGGGGCGCCCGCCGCGATCGCCGGAGTCGGGACATTCTGACCGCGGTCGCGCACCGCGCGGAAAGGACGTGACGAGGCCATGACGAAAGTCGGATCCACCGTGACCGAAGGCGCGCTTCCGGGCGTCCCGCCAAAGGAACCCGTGCGGGCTCCCCGGGGGACGAATCGCACGTGCAAGGGCTGGCATCAGGAAGCCGCCCTGCGCATGCTGATGAACAACCTGGATCCGGAAGTGGCCGAGAAGCCCGACGACCTCGTCGTCTACGGCGGGTCCGGGAAGGCGGCGCGGAGCTGGGAAGCGTTCCACGCGATCGTCCGCTCGCTCAGGGCGCTCGAAAACGACGAGACCCTCCTCGTTCAGTCGGGAAAGCCGGTCGGCGTCGCGAAGACCCATGCCGAGGCGCCGCGGGTTCTCATCGCGAATTCGCTCCTCGTCCCGGCCTGGGCCACGTGGGACGAATTCCGGAGGCTCGAAGCGAGGGGTCTCACGATGTACGGACAGATGACCGCGGGGTCCTGGATCTACATCGGAACGCAGGGAATCCTCCAAGGCACCTACGAGACGTTCGCCGAGGCCGCGCGCCAGCACTTCGGCGGCACGCTCCGCGGCCGTTGGGCGTTGACCGCGGGGCTCGGCGGAATGGGGGGCGCCCAGCCGCTGGCGGTCACGATGAACGAAGGCGTGTGCCTCGCCGTGGAGGTGGATCCCGAACGGGTACGGCGTCGCGTCGAGACGCGCTATCTGGACAAGAGCACCGGATCGATCGATGAGGCGCTCCGCTGGGTCGAGGATGCGGTTCGCTCGGGAACGCCGGTCTCGGTGGGGCTCGTGGGGAATGCCGCGGAGGTCCTGCCGGAGCTTCGGCGCCGCATGGCGCGCCCCGATCTCGTCACGGACCAGACGTCCGCGCACGACGAGCTGAACGGGTACGTTCCGGCGGGGCTTCCGCTCGCGGACGCGCTCGCGCTCCGGCGGGCGAATCCCAAGGAATACATCCGCCGCTCCATCGAGTCGATGGGCGTCCACGTCCGCGTCATGCTCGACTTCGCGGCGGGCGGGTCGATCACGTTCGACTACGGGAACAACATCCGCGCGCAGGCGGTGAAGGCGGGCGTCCGGAACGCCTTCGACATTCCCGGGTTCGTCCCGCGGTTCATCCGGCCGCTCTTCTGCCAAGGGAAGGGACCCTTCCGGTGGGCCGCGCTTTCGGGGAACGCGGCCGACATCGCGGCCACCGACCGCGCGGCCGTGGAGCTTTTCCCCGAGAACGAGTCCCTCCGCCGCTGGATCCGCCTCGCCTCGGACCGCGTGAAGTTCCAGGGGCTCCCCGCGCGAATCTGCTGGCTCGGGATGGGCGAGCGCGAGCGGTTCGGCCAGGCGCTGAACCGCCTCGTCGAGCGGGGCGAGGTCGAGGCTCCGATCGTGATCGGGCGCGACCACCTCGATTGCGGTTCGGTGGCCTCGCCCTATCGGGAGACGGAGGGAATGCGCGACGGGAGCGACGCGATCGCGGACTGGCCGATTCTGAACGCCCTCCTGAACGCGGCTTCCGGCGCCTCCTGGGTCTCGGTCCATCACGGAGGGGGCGTCGGGATCGGAAACTCGATCCACGCCGGGATGGTCGTGGTGGCCGACGGAACGCCCGCCGGGTCAGCGCGGCTTCGCCGCGTTCTCACGAACGATCCCGCGACCGGAATCTGGCGCCACGCGGACGCGGGCTACCCCGAGGCGCTCGACGTGGCCCGCAAGCATCGCCTCTCCATCCCGACGCACGAATGACGGCCGGGCGATCCCGATGACGGTCCGTGCGGGCGGCCGCCCGTGAAGTGCGATCTCCTGATCGTCTCCGCCGCGCAGCTCGTCACCGCGCCGCCCGGCACGGGTCCGCTCCTGGGCCCGGACCTCGACCGGCCGTGGATCCTCGAGGACGCGGCCGTCGCGTGCGTCGACGGCCGCATCGCGGCGGTGGGGAAGACGCGCGACGTGTGCGCGGGATACCCCGAGCGCGAGGCGGCCTCGGTTCTCGACGCGAGGGGGTCTCTCCTCGCCCCCGGGTTCATCGACTGTCACACGCACCTTCCGTTCCCGGGAACGCGCGAGATGGAATTCGAGGCGCGCGCGCGCGGGGAGACCTACGCGTCCATCGCGGAACGGGGCGGCGGCATCCGCGCGAGCGTCCGGCACCTTCACGCGACCTCCGAAGAGGCGCTGGCCGCGGCCGTCCGCGGCCGCCTCGCGCGGCTCCTGGCGCAGGGCACCACGACGGTCGAGGCGAAGAGCGGCTATGGGCTCTCGCTCGAGGAGGAGCGGAAGCAGCTCCGCGCCCTCCGGCGCGCCGCGGCGGAATCGCCGGTCGAGGTGATCCCCACGTTTCTCGGCGCGCACGAAGTCCCGGACGAATACCGCGCGCGACGCGAGGACTACGTGGCGCTGCTCGTCGATTCCATGATCCCGGCGGTGGCGGGGGAGCATCTGGCGCGCTACTGCGACGTCTTCTGCGACCGGGGCGTGTTCACCGTGGAGGAGTCGCGGAGGATTCTCCTCCGCGGGAAGGAATTCGGGCTTGAGCCGAAGCTCCACGCCGACGAGCTTGCGGACGTGGGCGCCGCGGCGCTCGCGGCGGAGCTTCGGGCCACGAGCGCGGACCATCTCCTCCACGCCTCGCCGTCAGGGCTCCGCGCGATGGCGGAGGCCGGCGTGATCGCCGTGCTCCTCCCCGGGACCGCGTTCACGCTCGGGCTCCCCTACGCCCGGGCCAGGATCATGGTGGAGATGGGCCTCGCCTTGGCGCTCGCCACCGACTGGAACCCCGGCAGCACGATGTGCTCCTCGATGGCCATGGGCATGACCCTCGCCGTCACGCAGATGAAGCTCACGCCGACCGAAGCGTGGATGGCCGCCACGGCGAACGCGGCCTGCGCCGTCGGCGAGGGGTCCCGCTTGGGGCGCCTTCAGCCGGGATTCCAAGCCGACCTCGTCCTCTTCGGAGCCTTGGACCACCGTCACGTGGCCTACCACTATGCCGAGGATCACGTCCGCACGGCGGTCAAGCGCGGCACGGTTGTGCTGGATCGGAGCGATCGCTCGTCTTGCGCATGAACAATGCGATACACGGCACGTCAGACACGAACGTTACGCGGTCGATTGACTCCGATCGAAAAAAC
>JACQPZ010000105.1 GCA_016207265.1 Candidatus Latescibacterota bacterium
GGGTCGACCTGGTCTCGATCGCCGCGCCGACGCCGCTCCACGCGGAGCTGGCGCTCTTCTGCCTTTCCCGCGGGATCCACGTCCTGGTCGAAAAACCCATGGCGGAGCGTCCGGAGCAGGGCGAGTCCATGCTCGCCGCGGCAAGGGCCCAGAAGCGTGCGCTCCTCGTGGGTCAGGTGGAGCGGTTCAATCCCGCGATCCGCGCGGCCCGGGCGCACCTCAAGTCTCCGCGCTTCATCGAGGCGCACCGCCTCGCGCCGATCGTCCCGCGCGGGATCGACGTGGACGTCATCCTCGACCTCATGATCCACGACCTCGATCTCGCCGTCTGGCTCACGCGGTCCTCCGTGGCCGAGGTCCAGGCGGTCGGCGTGCCGGTGCTCACTCCGCGGATCGACATCGCGAACGCGCGGCTCACCTTCGCGAGCGGGTGCGTGGCCAACCTGACGGCGAGCCGGGTCTCGCGCGAGAAGGTGCGGAAGATCCGGTTCTTCGAATCGAACGAGTACCTCTCCGTCGATTGCCTGAACCGCACCGTCGAGGCGTACACGTTGACTCCCGCGGACCCTTCGTCCTCCCCTTCGGCCGAGGACCTCCTGCGGCGGATCCGGCCGCTCGACGTACGCGTCGATCCGTCCGATCCGCTGGAGTCCGAGCTGAAGCATTTCCTGGCTCTGACGCGGGAGCCCGAAGGCTCGTGGGAGGAGGCCGGCGTCGCCCTTCAGGCCTTGCGCCTCGCGGAGGAAGTGAGGCTCAAGGCGATGCGGCACTTCCCACAAGGCGCCGCGGTCTGACCCTTTTGCGTCTGATCATCTCGGCCGGTGATCCGTCCGGGGACCGGCTCGGGGCGGACTTACTCGGGGCGCTGCGCAAGCGCGGGGTGTCGTTCGAGGCCGCGGGAATCGGCGGACCAAGGCTCCGCGCCGAGGGGCTCCAGGCTGCGGCCTCGATGGAGTCCGTCGCGGTCATGGGATTCGCCGAGATCCTGGGGCATCTTCCCGCGATCCACAGGGCCCGCCGCGGGATCGCGGAGCTGCTCGAGGCCCGCGCGGACGCGATCTTCCTCCCGATCGACGCGCCGGGCCTGAACCTCGGACTCGCGCGCCTTGCCCGGCGGTTGGGGCGAAGCGTCGTCTACTACGTCTGCCCGCAGATCTGGGCGTGGGGTCGCGGACGCGCCGCGCGGGTCCGCGAGGACGTGGATCTCACGCTGCTCCTCTTCCGCTTCGAGGAGGCGACGCTCGCGAGGGAGCGGATCACCGCGCGGTGGGTCGGCCATCCCGCCGGCGCGCTCGTGTCCGATCCGGGCCTCCGGGAGGCGGCGCGCGCCTCCCTCGGGGTCGCTTCACAGGAAACGCTCGTGGCGTTGCTCCCGGGGAGCCGCCGCGCCGAGGTCCGCCGGCACCTCGCGCCGATGCTCGACGGATGCGCCCGGTTCGCGGCCCACGCGGGCGGGCGCGTGCTCGCGGCGGTGAGCGACGCAGGACACGTGGCGTCCGCCATGGAGTCGCGGGACGCGCGGGAGGCGTGGCGGCTGCTGCGGCCGCTTCACTGGCGCGGCGACGCGGGGGACCTCCTCAGGGCCGCCGATCTCGCCGTCGTCGCCTCCGGCACGGCGACGCTGGAGACCGCGGCGCTCGGCGTTCCCCAAGTGGTCGTGTACCGGACCGGACGGGTCAGCTATGAGATCGCCCGAAGGCTCGTGCGGGTGGACATGATCGGGCTCGCGAACCTCGTCGTCGGGAAGCGGGCCGCGCCCGAGCTCATCCAAAGCGAGGCCACCGGTCCCAGGATCGCGGTCGAGATCGCGAAGCTCCACACCGACGCGGAAGCCCGCACGGGACAGCTCCGCGCGTTCGCCGGGCTTCGGGATCTCCTCGGCGGCCCGGGCTCCGCGGAGCGGGCGGCGGAGGCGTTGATCGAATTCGCCTCGGCCCGGAAGGCGCGCTGATGCCGGCGGGCCTCGGAGCGTACCGGGCGGCGGCCGCGATCCTCGGAGCGGCGGCGCCGATCCTACGGAGACTGGGCCCTCCGGGGAGCGCGTGGCGGGACTCGTTCGCCGGCGCGAGCGAGGATTTCGGCCGCGCGGCCGGGAACGTGTGGGTCCACGCCTCCTCGATGGGTGAGGTCCTCGCGGCGCGCGTGTGGATCGAGACGCTGATCGCCGCAGGTCAACCCACCCCCCTCCTCGTCACGACGCGGACCACCCGCGGCCTCGCGCGGGCCCGCTCGGAGCTGGCCGAGCGGGTCGTGGCGCGGATCGCGCCGATCGATCTGCCGCGGATCGTCCGCTCGTTCCTCGCGGGAGCAAGACCGCAGAGGCTCGACCTCGTCGAGACGGAGATCTGGCCGCATCTCATTCTCGAGTCGCGCCGTCGCGGCATCGCGGTCGTCTTCGTGAGCGCGTCGGTCTCGGAGCGGACGCGACGGCGGCTGGGAAGGTTCGGGATCGCCGGGCCCGGACTTCTCGGCGAGGGCGTCTGGGCTCTCGCGCAGTCGGAGCGGCACGCCAAGCGCTTCCGCGCGCTCGGCGTACCCGGAGAACGCGTCTGCGTCACCGGCGATCTCAAGGCGGAGCCTCCGACGGAGGGCGCCTCAAGGGATCCGGCCTCGAGACCGGCGGTCGTCTTCGGGAGCCTGAGGCCTGGGGAAGAGGCGGTCGCCGTCGCCCTCGCGCGCGCGCTCGGGGAACTCGGCCGCGATGGGCCGGTCCTCCTCGTCGCGCCCCGGCACCGCGCGGGGCGCGACCGGGTCCGGACGGCCCTTGGCGCGGCGGGAATCGCGTTTGAGACGCGCTTCGAGCCCGAGCGCTCGCGCGAAGACCTGGCCGCGTGGGTCGCGCGTTTCGCGAGCGCCGCTCCCCCGCGCGTCGGCATCCTCGGCACGCAGGGGGAGCTTCCGTCCGCCTATGAGCTGGCTCGCGTCGCTCTCGTCGGGGGCACGTTCGCGCCCTTCGGAGGGCACAACGTGCTCGAGCCGGCCGCGCGCGGCTGCCCGGTGGTCGTGGGGCCGCACACGGATTCGATCGAGGCCGGGGTCGCGGCGCTGGGGTGGGAGGGTGCGATCCTCGTCGCCCGGGACCTCGCGGCGGCGGTCGAAGGCGTCCGGGCGATCCTCGGGTCCGCCGAGCGAATGCGCCTCATGGGAATGGCCGCGGTCGGCGTCGCGGCCGACGCGTCCCGCTCCGCCGCGCGTTCCATTGCCGCTCTCGAGCGATTCGGGCTCATACCGTGAGCGTGCCGAAGCCGGCCCCGAGGGCAACCGTGAGAGGATTTCGGGGGGCCCTCGAGCGCGCCTGGTACGCGGGAGGAGGGCTACGGGCGTGGACCTTGGTCCTCGCGCCGCTCGCGCTCGGCTACGGGGCCGCGTCCTCGCTCAAGCGCCGTCGCGCCTCGCGATCGCGGAAGCAGGTGGCGGGGGCGCACGTGATCGCGGTCGGGAATCTCACCGTGGGGGGCACCGGGAAGAGCAGCGTTGCGCGCTGGCTCGCGGCGGAGGCCGCGGCGGCGGGCGCGCGGGCGGCGATCCTCCTCCGCGGCCACGGCGCGAGGCGCCGCTCGGGAGGTTCCGGCGTGGTCCCCGATTTCGCGTCCTATCCGCTTCGACGCGCGGTCGTCCGCTACGGCGACGAGGCGATTGCGCATCGCCTGGCCCTCCCGTGCGGCGCGGCGGTGGCGGCCGACCCGGACCGGTGGCGCGCGGCGCGGGCCTTGGTCCAGGGATACGGCGCGGGCGTCCTCGTGCTGGACGACGGATGGGAGCAGGGCGGCGTCCGATGGGACGAGTTGTGGGTCGTGGTCGATCCCCGTAGGCCCGCGGGGAACGGGGCGCTCCTTCCGGCCGGACCGCTGCGGCGCCCGGTTCATACGCTGGCCGAGGCGCGCCGGGTCGTGTGTCTGCTCGAAGAGCCCGGCGAGACGGTGCCGGAGGCGACGCGCGCGTGGGTGGCCCGCCACGCGCGCGGCCTCCCGATCCTCCGCTTCCGGCGCGTCCTCCGCTGCGTCTCGCCTCCCGGCGCGGCGGGCGCGGGCGCGCCGATTCGGAGGGGCGTGCCGGCGGCACTCGTCTCCGGCGTCGGCTCGCCCGCGAGGCTCGAACGGTTCGCGAGCGCCGTGGGCCTCGACTGCCGCTACCACGCGGCGTTCCCGGATCACGCCCGATGGGCGGCGGCGGCCCTTCGTTCGGAGGTGGAACGGGCGCGTCGCGCGGGCGCCCGGGAGCTCTACATCACGGAGAAGGACGAGGCCCGTTGGCCCGAGGGATTCGCAACCCCGATTCCGGTTCTCGTGCTCCGGACCCGGATCGAGCCGCTCGATTCGATGGAAGAAGCCCTCGAGCCCTTGCGCGTCGCGGTGGCGCGCGCCGCGGTGGCGCGTGCGGGAGGAATCGGCTAGCGTCATGGGCCTTCCCTCGAGGACAGGATGAGGCGGATCCGGAACGAGCTCGAGACGGACGTGCTGGTGGTCGGCAGCGGAATCGCGGGGCTCAGCGTGGCGCTTCACGCGGCGCAGTTCGCGCGCGTTCTCGTCGTCACGAAACGCGAAGGGCACGAATCCAACACCAACTACGCCCAGGGCGGCATCGCCGCGGCCCTGGGCGAAGACGACAGCCTCGAGCTTCACGAGCGCGACACGCTTGCGTGCGGGGCGGGGATCTCCGACCCGGAGGCGGTCCGCGTCCTGGTGGAGGAGGGACCCGGCGAGATCGCCAGGCTTCTCACGCTGGGCGTGCGATTCGACCGCGACCCCAAGCTCCCGGGCATCCTCGCGCTGGGCCGGGAGGGTGGCCATTCGCGGAGGCGGATCGTCCACTCCAAGGACCGCACCGGCCGCGCGATCGAGTCCGTCCTCCTGAAGCTCGCGCAACGCCATCCCAAGATCTCGATCCTCGAGAATCACATCATGGTGGACCTGATCCTCGACTCGAAGCACGTGGTCGGACGGAAGCGCCCGGCCGCGCGCGATCGGGTCTGGGGCGCCTACGTGCTCGACCGCGCCACGGGGAAGATTCGGGCCTCCGCCGCGCGCGCGACGGTCCTCGCGACCGGCGGGGCGGGGAAGGCGTACCTCTACACGACGAATCCCGACATCGCGACCGGCGACGGCCTCGCCGCCGCGTTCCGGGCGGGTGCGCCCGTCGCGAATCTCGAGTTCGTCCAGTTCCACCCGACCTGCCTGTTCCACCCGGAGGCCAAGTCGTTTCTCATCTCCGAGGCCGTGCGGGGCGAGGGAGCGCGCCTGCTCACGACCGACGGACGGCCCTTCATGCACCGGTACCACCGTCTCGGCGACCTGGCGCCGCGGGACATCGTGGCCCGCGCGATTGACGCCGAGATGAAGCGGCGCGGCGACAAGTTCGTGCTCCTCGACATGGCGCGGCTCAAGCGGCGGCTCCTCCTCAAGCGCTTCCCGCACATCACGACCCGCGTGCTCGCGTTCGGATACGACGTCTTCAACGATCCGATTCCCGTCGTTCCCGCGGCGCACTACGTCTGCGGCGGCGTCGTGACGGACCTGGACGCGCGGACCGCGATTCCGGGGCTCTACGCCTGCGGGGAAGTGGCGTGCACGGGGGTGCACGGGGCGAATCGCCTCGCGTCGAACTCGCTCCTCGAGGCGCTCGTCTTCGCCCGGCGGGCCGGCAAGGCCGTGCTGGGCGAGCTCCTCTCCGAGGCGCGCGCGCCGCTGCCGAAGCTTCCTGTCTGGCGGTTCAACGGAGCCGTCGCGCCCAAGGAGCAGGTGATCTTCGACCACAATTGGGATGCGCTGCGGCGGGTCCTATGGGACTATATGGGTATCGTGCGTACCGACGAGCGACTTCGCCGGGCGGCCACGATGGTGGGCGTGCTCCGGGATCAGATCGAACGCGACTACTGGAGCTACCGCCTCGACAGCGACCTGGTCGAGCTTCGCAACATCGGGCTCGTGGCCGATCTGATGGTCGCCTCGGCTCGGCGGAGGAAGGAGAGCCGGGGGCTTCACTGGAACGCCGACCACCCGAGGCCCCTGGATCGCGCGTTTCGGAAGGACACGATCCTCACCCGCCAGGACGTGCGTTGACGTGGCGACCGATCTCGAGACCGCCCTTCTGGATCTGGCCCAAAAACACGGGCGATACAAGGCCAACGCATACCGATTCACGCTGGAGGCGGTTCGCTTCACCGTTCAGAACTTGGGCGAGACGCGGCACGTGACGGGGGAGGAACTGCTGGATGGGATCCGACGGTTGGCGCTGGAGCGATTCGGTCCGATGGCCAAGACCGTCTTCGAGCAGTGGGGCATCACGCGGACCGAGGATTTCGGCGAGATCGTGTTCCAGCTCGTGGACGAGGGGCTCCTCGGCAAGACCGAGCAGGACAAGCTGAGCGACTTCGCGCGGGGATACGATTTCACCGAGGCCTTCGAGCGGAACTTCGATTGGCTCGCGCGGATCGTCCCCGATCCGCCCGGGCGGAAACCGTAGCGTGCGCCTCCGTCCCTCCCGCCGATGAAGCCGCGGCGCACCTCGCTTCGCCTCCTCGGCTATCTCAGGCCGTACCGAGGGCGGCTCATCCTGACGGCCCTGCTCATGGCGGGGTTCGCGCTCTCGAGCGGAATTACGATCGGGATGATCTCGCCGTTCATGAAGGTACTCTTCACGCCCCGGGGCGCAGCGCCCGCGCAGGCCGTGTCGGGTCCGGCGTTCCCGGCGGGGCCTGTCGTTTCGGAGGTGGGTGGCGCCGCCACGGACGCGGGCGCCGCCGTCTCGGTCGCGGGCGCCGCCGTGTCGGTCGCGGGCCCCGCCGGGGATACGGCCGCGTCGGCTGCAGGCAGGAGCGGAATCGCGGGCCGCGTCGTGGCGTGGAAGCAGGGCCTTCGGACGTGGTTCGAGCACTTCTTCCTCACGGGCAACCCGCTCCGCTCGCTGACGCGGATCTGCATCGCGCTCCTGGTCGTCTTCCTGCTCAAGAACCTGTTCGACTACCTGCAGAGCGTGCTCACCGTGTGGGTCGAGCAGGCCGTGGTGCGCGATCTCCGAAACGACCTCTATTCGCACCTCCATGACCTGTCGCTCTCGTTCTTCCATGCCCGGCGGACGGGAGGGCTCCTCTCGAGGCTCACCAACGACATCTCGCTCGTCCGAGGCGCGCTCGCGGCGGGATTCAGCAACCTGATCAAGAGCGCTCTCCTTTTGATCGTGTGCCTCTTCTGGATTTTCTGGACCTCGTGGAGGCTCGCGCTCCTCTCTCTGATCGTGATCCCGCCGTCGCTTCTCCTCATCGTGTGGCTCGGCAAGAAGCTCAGACGCAGGAGCACGATCACGCAGGAACGGATGGCCGATCTGAACGCGATCTTGCAGGAGACGCTGTCCGGGATCCGGGTGGTGAAGGCGTTCTCGATGGAGGAATTCGAGAAGCGGCGGTTCGCGGGCGCCGCGCAGGGGTACTTCCGCGCCTTCGTGAAACAGCGCCGCGTCGGGGCGATGGCGGGACCCGTCTCCGAGTACCTGGGCGCCGTCGCCGCGACGGCCGTGCTCTGGTACGGCGGCCACGAGATCCTGCTCCAGCGCGCGCTCGAGCCTCAGCAGTTCTTCATCTTCCTGTTCGCGATGCTGCAGCTCATGAGCCCGCTCAAGGCGCTCAGCAACGTGAACGCCACGCTCCAGGAGGGGCTCGCGGCGGCGGTCCGGATCTTCCGGATCCTGGACACGAAGCCCGCGATCGCGAGTCGGCCGGGCGCGCGGATCGCGGAGGGCGTTCGGAGCGGGATCGAGTTCGAGCGCGTTTCCTTCCGCTACGGCACGGGACCGGACGTGCTGCGCGACGTCTCGTTCTCGGTCCGCGCGGGGGAGATCGTGGCGCTCGTGGGCCCGAGCGGGGCGGGGAAATCGACCCTCGTGGACCTCGTGGCCCGTTTCTACGATCCCACGGAGGGCCGGATCCTGCTCGACGGCCACGATCTGCGCGACTACGAAGTGGGCTCGCTGCGCCGGCTGATGGGCATCGTGACCCAGGAGCCGCTCCTGTTCAACGACACCGCCTCTCGGAACATCGCGTACGGCGTCATGGACGCCGATCCCGAATCCATCCGGCGCGCCGCGACCGCCGCGAACGCGGACCGGTTTCTCCGGGAGATGCCGGATGGATACGAGACGCGGCTGGGCGACCGGGGCATGCGCCTTTCCGGCGGGGAGCGCCAGCGGGTCGCGATCGCGCGGGCGATCTTCAAGGATCCCGCGCTCCTCCTGCTCGACGAGGCGACATCAAACCTGGATTCCGAATCGGAGCTGCTCGTGCAGGAGGCCCTCGACGCCCTCTTCCGCGGCCGCACCGTCTTCGTGATCGCACACCGGCTCTCGACGATCCAACGCGCCGACCGGATCCTCGTGCTGGATCAGGGTCGCATTGTCCAGTCGGGCACCCACGGCGAGCTGGTCGCGAGGCCGGGTCTCTATCAGAAGCTCCACCGCCTCCAATTCCGTTTGGCCGAGAGCGACGCGCGGAGCGAGATCGGCGCGCTGCCCGCGATCGGCGCGCTGCCCGGCCCCCTGGCGGCGGATCAGGCGGGATAGCCTTTGGCGTCAGGCTCCGCGGCCCTGGTGATCCGTTTCTCGTCGCTGGGGGATGTCCTCCTCGCGGCCCACGTGCCCGGATTCCTCCGTCGGGCGGATCCATCCCGTCGCGTCCTATTCGCGACGAAGGAGCGCTACGCGGATCTCCTCCGGGGACATCCCCACATCCACCGTTTCTATTCGCTCGAGGATCGATCGGGCGACCCCGCGGCTCCCGCGCCCATGGGAATCCGCGGCGGCCTCGCCGATCTGATCTGGGCGCTTCGCCGCGAAGCGATCGGCGAGATCCACGACCTCCATCAGAACCTCCGCTCCGCGAGGCTCGTGCGTGCGCTGGACGTCGCGAGGCGGGTGACGCCGCCCAAGTACGCGCTTCGAAGAAGGCTCCGGGTCTACGCGCGGTGGCTCGGACCGCCTGCCGTGCCTCCACTCCTTCGGACGTACCGTGCGATGTGCGGATTGGACCCTGAAGGCGCGTCCGGGCCATGGCTCCGCGAAACGCTCACCCGGGCGGAGATCGAGCGCGGGGCGGAGCGGGTCGGAGACGGGCTCCTCGGAACGGGATTCGCGCTGCTGGGAGTCGGCGCGAGATGGGAGACCAAGCGCTGGCCGGCGGATCGTTTCGCAGCACTCGCCGAGGAGATCCGCGATCGTTTCGGGCTCGGGGCGCTCTTCGCGGCGCCGCAGGGAGACCCGGCCGCGGGAGCATTGCGGTCGATCCTCCCCGCCGCTCGGCGGGATGCGCTCCTGGTCGCGCCCTTCCGGGAGGTCATGGCGGTGGCGGCCCACGCGCAGGCGATCGTCTCGAACGATTCGGCCGTGCTTCACCTCGGGCCTGCCCTCGACGTTCCCTCCGTGGGAATCTTCGGGAGCACGGTCCCGGAGTTCGGATTCGCGCGGCAGAGCCCTCGGGACGACGCGGTCGGGGTCCCGATGTGGTGCCGGCCCTGCGGCGTGCACGGGAGGGCGCGCTGCCCGCTCGGACACCACGCGTGCATGCGACGCCTGGAGCCGCGGCTCGTGGTCGAGGCGCTCGGCCGCGTCCTGGCGCGCGGGGAGCCCCGGAACGTCGCCACGGGATCGCACGCGTGAGCGATCGGATCCTGATCACCGATACGGATCCCGAGACTCTGTCGCGCGCCGTGGAAGCCGAATGGGGAAGACCGCTCCCCTGGAGTCGGCTCGATTCCCGGAGATTCGAGGATGCATCGGTCTGGCTCTGCGCGGGAGCGCCGCCCGAGCGACCGATCCGCCTGGCGAAGCTCCGCTGGATCCACAGCGGATGGGCCGGCGTGGAGAGCTGGTTCGGCCGGCCCGAATGGGCGAAGGACGTGGCGCTCACGCGCACGGTCGGGGACCTCCCCCAGCGGATGGCGCAGTACGTGTTCGGGTACCTCCTCACGCGCGTCCTGGACGTACCCGAGGCGATGCGGCAGATGGGAGAGCGGTCGTGGAGGCGCTGGGTTCCCGACTCGCTCGTGGGCCGGAATCTCCTGATCGTCGGCATGGGCATGGTCGGCGTCGAAGTGGCGGCGGTCGCGCGCGCGTTTCAGATGCACGTCTCCGGCGTCCGGCGGGGATCGCGGGGAGCGGACGGGAGGGTGCTCGACGCGAGGGGGGCGGAGGATCTTCCGGCGCTTCTCGCCTGGGCCCACGTCGTCGTGAATCTCCTCCCGCTCACGCCCGAGACCGATTCCTTCTGGGACGCGAGGCGGTTCGCGCTCATGCGGCCGGGAGCGGTCTTCTTCAACGTCGCGCGGGGCGCCACCGTGGACGAGAAGGCGCTCCTGCGCGGCCTCGACCGGGGCCGGCCCGGCATGGCTGTTCTCGACGTGTTCCGCGATGAGCCCCTGCCGCCGGAGCATCCGCTCCGCGGCAGGGACGACGTCTGGATCACGCCGCACGTGGCGGGGGTGAGCACGGTCCCCGCGATCGCCCGGGACTTCGCCGAAAACTGGCGGCGCTTCACAGCGGGGGAGCCGCTGCGGTACCTCGTGGACCGCGCGAGGGGATACTGAGGTCTCCCGCGCCGCGGGGCCCTCGCGCGCGCACCGCCTCCGGGAAAGAGCTTGATTCGGGGCGCTCCTCTCCCATAATCCGAATTCGAGCTTCACGCGCTTCGGGAGGAGCCACCGGGTGACCATCGATACCGCCGCACGACCGAAAACGACGTTGGATCGCATGTGGGCCATCGAGAAGTCGAAAGCCGAGCCGGGCCTGTGGCGCATCGAAACGCGGGTGCCGACCGCGGGTCCGCGGGACGTGCGGATCCGCGTCACGGCGTTCGCCATCTGCGGCACCGATCTCCACATCGTGGACTGGGACCGGTGGGCGGCCTCGCGGATCAAGCCGCCGCTCGTGTTCGGCCATGAATTCACCGGCATCGTGGATTCGGTCGGGGCGGAGGTGACCTCGGTTGCTCCCGGCGATCGTGTGACCGGCGAGACGCACGTCTATTGCGGTCTCTGCTACGCGTGCCGCCGGGGCCTCCAGCACCTCTGCCAGCAACTCGAGATCCTGGGAGTCGACCGTCAGGGGGCCTTCGCCGACTACGTCGTGCTGCCCGAGCAGAACGTCTGGAAGCTTCATCCGAGCATCCCCGAGGAGATCGCGGCGGTTCACGATCCGCTGGGGAACGCGGTGCACACCGCGCTCGCGGGCCCCGTCGCGGGGCTCCGCTTCGCGGTATTCGGCTGCGGCCCGATCGGCTGTTTCGCGGTCGGCGTGCTGAAGGCCTCGGGCGCCGCGTGGGTGGCGGCGGTGGACAAGAATCCGATCCGCCTGAAGCTTGCCGAGCGGATGGGCGCCGACCTGACCGTGAACGTCGAGACCGACCCCGTCGTGAAGCGGATCCTCGAGGGCACGCACGGGCGCGGCGTGGACGGCATGCTCGAGATGTCGGGCCATCCCGGGGCATTCCGGGACGGCTTCGAGGTGCTGGCCAACGGGGGCCGCGTATCCCTTCTTGGAATTCCGTCGAAACCGCTCGAGATCGACATCGCGAAGGAAGTGATCTTCCGTGGAGCGACGGTGCAGGGCATCAACGGCCGGCTCATCTTCGACACGTGGTACCGGATGGAATCGCTCCTCCTGAGCGGGAAGCTCGACGTCCGGCCCGTGCTGACCCACGTGATGGGGTGGTCCGACTTCGAGGAGGCGGTCGGGCTCCAGCGCTCGGGGAAGGCGGGGAAGATCGTATTGAAGCGGGATCACCCGTGAGCACGACGCCGACGACCGAGAGCCCGTTCCATTACCTCGAGGATGGGCTCGCCCAGCTCAAGCGGGACGGGCTCTATCGGAGGCTGCGGGAGCTCGGAGGGGCCCAGCTCCCCCTGGCGCGGTTCGACGGCCGCGACGTCATCAATCTTTCCTCGAACAACTACCTCGGGCTCACCACGCATCCGAAGCTCAAGGAGGCGGCGATCGACGCCGTGAAGCGTCTGGGCGTCGGCTCGGGCTCCGTGCGGACGATCGCCGGAACCTTGGAGCTTCACATGGAGCTCGAGCGGCGCATCGCGGCCTTCAAGAAGACGGAGGCCTCGGTCGTCTTCCAGAGCGGGTTCGCCGCGAACGCCGGCACGGTCGCTTCCCTTCTCGGCAAGGGGGATCTGATCATCTCCGACGAGCTGAACCACGCGAGCATCATCGATGGGGCGCGGCTGAGCCGGGCGGAGATCCGCGTGTTCCCGCATCGCGACGTGGAGGGTCTGGAGCGGATCCTCGACGAGACCCGGGACGTCAAGCGCCGGCTCGTGATCACCGACGGCGTCTTCAGCATGGACGGCGATATCGCGCCGATGCGGGAGATCGTAGCGCTCGCGCGAAAGCACGGGGCGATCATGATGGTCGACGATGCGCACGCGAGCGGCGTGCTGGGCCGCGCGGGTCGGGGGAGCGTGGACCACTTCGAGCTTCACGGCTTGGTCGACGTCCAGGTCGGGACGCTCTCGAAGGCGATCGGGGTCCTGGGGGGCTACGTCTGCGGCTCGAGGACGCTCATCGAGTTCCTGTACCACCGCGCGCGTCCGTTTCTCTTCAGCACGTCCCATCCGCCGGCCGTGGCCGCGGCGTGCCTCGCCGCCTTCGACGTCCTCGAGCAGGAACCCGAGCGGATCGAGCGGCTCTGGGCCAACACGCGGCGGTTCAAGGAGGGTCTGAAACGGCTCGGGTTCGACACGGGCCTGAGCGAGACTCCGATCACGCCCGTCATCGTCGGAGACGCGGAGCTCGCCATGCGCTTTTCCGACCGTGCCTTCGAGCGCGGGGTATTCGCGCAGGGGATCGGCTTCCCGACGGTCGCGAAGGGGAAGGCGCGCCTCAGGACGATCGTGACCGCGACGCATACGGAAGCCGACCTGGATCGGGCGCTCACGATCCTGGGCGACGCGGGCCGCGAGCTCGGCGTCATCCGGTAGCCCAAGGCCGAGGCGCTCCATGCCCTCGTCCGGTCAGCGGCCGCTTCTCCTCAGGCTCCCGAACTGGCTCGGCGATCTGGTCCAGGCGCTCCCCGTCGTCGAGTCCGCCGCCGCGGAGGCCTCCTCGCGCGGCGTCCTCTTTCTCGGGCCCTCCTCGCTCGCGCCGCTCCTGACGCCCCGGTTTCCCTCGATCACGTACCTCCACTGGTCGCGCGCGCGACGGTTCGCCTCGCTCGGCGAGATCCGGCGCCTCAAGCCGGGCGCGGCGCTTCTCCTCACGGACTCGCTCTCCTCGGCGCTTCTCGCGGCGCTCGCGGGGATCCCCGAGCGGATCGGATACGACGCGGAGCTGCGCGGCGGATTGCTCACCCGGCGCGTCAAGCGGAGCTTCCCCGCCCGGTCCGCACCACGCGCGGAGGAGTACGCGGTGCTCGCGCGCGCGGCCGGTCTGCGCGTCGACGGCGCCGTGCCGCGGATCGCGGCGCTTCCGTGGGAGCGCGAGGCCGCGGAATCCCTGCTCCGCCGCGTCGGGATCGAGGGCGAGCCCTACGCGGTTCTCGCGCCCGGGGCGAGCTACGGGCCCGCCAAGCGGTGGGATCCGGCCCGTTTCGCGGAAGTGGCCGCCTATCTCGACGCGCGCCACTCTCTCGCTTCCGTGCTCGTGGGCACGCGCGAGGACGTGGGGCCGGCGCAAGCCGTCGAGTGGATCGCGGGCGAATGCGTCGTGAACCTCGTCGGCGCGACCGACCTCAAGGCGCTCGTCGGCGTGCTCGCCTCAGCCGAGATCGTGATCTCGAACGATTCGGGCGCGATGCATCTCGCGGCGGCGCTCGGCACGCCCACCGTGGGGCTCTTCGGATCGACAAGCCCCGTCTGGACGTCCGCCACGGCCCCCTGGGTCCGGAGCCTCTACGCGGCCTATCCCTGCTCTCCCTGCTTCCGCCGCTCGTGTCCGATCGGGTACGGGTGCCTCAAGGCGCTCGAGCCGGTCCCGGCGATCCGCGCGGCAGCCGAGCTGCTCGAGCGGTCGGCGGCTCCCGTCCACGAACGCGATTGAGCCTCGCCGCGCGCCCGCCAACGCCATTCAGTCTCGCCCCCCGGCAGCGAACGCGATTCAGCCTCGCTGCCGTACCCGACCACCTGTTCGCGTTGAGGCCGCTCCTCTGGATTCCCGCGGTCGCGCTCTTCGAATCCGGGCGCACCGCGGGAGCGCCCGCGGGGGCCGGGTGGCGGATGGACCTGGGCGGACTGCCCTCGGTCGGCGCGCTGTTTTCGCTCCTCCTGATCCTCGGCGCGATCCATGCCTGGAACGCCCTCCGGGATGAACGGAGCGACCGCGAGAACCGCAAGGGCCGGGTCCTCGCTTCGGGCCTCGTTACGCGTCGCGGTCTCCTCTTCCTCGCGGCCGTCTGTCTCGCGGGGGCGGTTCTCGCGGCCTGGGCCGCCGCGTCGCCCGCGCGGGCGACGCTTGCCGCGTCGCTCCTTCTGGGCGCCGCCTACGTCCTGCCGGGGATCGAGCTCAAGCGTCGCGCCGGATGGGACCTCGCGGCGAACGCCCTGGGGTACGGTGGGCTCGCGTTCCTGCTGGGAGCGCAGTCGGGCGCGTCCGGTTCCGACGCGGGCGGCCACGCGCGCGCCGCAGCCGTCCACGCCGTGCCGTACGTGCTCGGCGTCGGGGCGATCACGCTGTGCACGATGCTCGCCGACCGGGAAGGGGACTCATCTTCGGGGCAACGGACGTCGGCCGTGGTTCTCGGGGAAGAGGCCGGCGCCTCCTGCGCCGCGGGGCTCGCCTTAAGCTGCGCGCTCGCCGGATTCCTCGCGAGGGATCTCGTGCCCTTGGTCTGGGGTTCGATCGCGGGCGTCGCCTTGAGCCTCGGCGCCGCCCGCGTGCGCGGACGCGACGCGTGGAACCGGACCGCGGTCCGGCTCCAGTGTCTCTTCATCGCGGTGCTGCTTCCCCGCGCGTGGCTCCCGCTCGTGTGGGCGCTCGCGTGGGGAGGAGCCGCGACGCTCTACCATCGCGTGCGCTTCGGCGTGACCTATCCGGCTGTCGCGGTCTTCGGAGGGGAAGAACGGGACGGGGTCCCCCGGGGGAGCGAAGCCCAAGGGCGGCGAATCAACGCGGAACCTTCCAATACGTAGCCCCGTCGCTCTGGTAGGAGTACATCGCGGCGAACGATCTCACGGTCTGCCACGGGAGGACCCCCTCGCGGGCGAGATCGCGGAGGTCGGGCGGGTAGTGACCCCGCAGCGAGTGGTACATCTCGAGCGCGAGGGTGAGTCGTTCGCCCAGGTCGACGGTGGTCGTGGCGCCGGGAGCGCGCGGTCCTACGCGCTCCGCCTTCGAGTAGAGCGCCGGCGCGCCCCATAGCCCGATCGCGACCGAGGCCACGAGGACCGCGGCCGCCGCCGGGATCGCGAGGCTGCGCGGCCTCCGCGGCGCTTCCGTCTCCTCGCGCGCGATCGGCATCACCTTGGGAGGCGCCGCGCCGAGCGAGATCTCGATCACTCCCAGCTCGAGGAGATGGTGGAGCGCCTCGTACACCTCGAACTCCACGAGTTTCGACTGGGCGACGATGTCGCGGAGCGGACGCAGGCCGTCCGCCAGCGGCAGGATGCGCTGCTCCGCGGGAGTCAGGTCCTTGGGAGGAACCGAAAGCGCCTTCGGCCGGAGCACCATCGCCGGCGACGAGAGGGTCTCCTTGTAGCGGACGATTTCGTCCATCCGCCGCATCGATTCCATGAGGAGCCCTTCGGTATTGAGCTTCACGTTCACGGCGAACTTGGGCAC
>JACQPZ010000102.1 GCA_016207265.1 Candidatus Latescibacterota bacterium
GCTCGATCAAGCAGTCCCTCTCGAGCTATTTCGAGGGGGAGTCGGCCGTGCGGAACGTCAAGCGCCCCGCCGGAGGGCTCATCGAGGAGGAGCTTCACGTGCTCCTACGCGGTCTCCGCGGCGAGTATCTCAGGCCGGGCGAAACGAAGCGCGTACCCTTTTTGCCGAGCGCCTTTCACAGGCGGTTGAAGCATCTGCCTCTCGCCTGGTCGACCGCCACGATCGAGCGGCTCCCTGGGGTGTACATGGTTTGGGTCCCGGCGGGGAACTACTCAGTCAACCTCTACCGGGTGAAGACCGCTGACGGCCGTGAGGGTCGCTTCTGGGTCGAGCGGGAGTATCCGCATCGCATCGTCCAGTGGGAGTGGGACGAGGCTCCCAGGAAAACCGGGCGCGGGAGCGGAGAAAGCAGCGAATCGGCAGGGCTCGCGGGGTCGAAGCGGCTCGAGTATTGGAAGCTCCACGCGAACAGCGACGAGCGCTACCTCGAGAACATGGGGCTGCGGGCGCCGGCTCAGTAGCGGCGGTGGGGCTGGCGGGGGCGATCAGAAGTGCGGGGCCAACCCCTGCCGCGGAGGCTACTTCTTCGGAGCGGCCGGCGGGTAGGACTGCTGTGGAATCGCGCGAGGGACCGCGGTCGTCGATCCCGAGATCGCGGTCATGCGGGCGCCGGCCGGGGAAGCGGAAGTCGCATTTACGGTCCCGCGCTCGGCGAATGAGAATCCAATCAGCTGGACGAGCGTGTAGAGCACGAGCGTGAGCCCGGTCACGGGGAGCGTGAGGGCCAGCACGTAGCGAATGCCGATCCCCCGGATGCTCGGATGGCGCATGCCGAATGAATCGGCGCACGCCGCCCGGATCTTGATCGGCGGCTAGGGCCCGGAACGGGTCTTGTCGACGGCGACGACTCCACCCTTCATCACCCAGCGGACCCCGTCGATCAGTGCTCCAACGTCCTTGACCGGATCCCCTTCCACCGCGACGAGATCAGCCAGGTAGCCTGGGGAGACCGCCCCGAGCTCCTTCTCCATGCCCAGGAGCGCGGCGCCGTTCGTCGTGGCCGCGCCGAGCGCCTGGGCCGGAGTCATCCCCGCCTCGACGAACCAGCGCAGCTCGCGCGTGTTCTCACCGAACATCGTGAACACCGCGTCCGAGCCCATCGCGATCCGAACGCCGGCTTTGACCGCCCTCCGGACCGTCTCCAGATTCCGCACGCGGTAGGCGTCGAGCCTCGCCGCGGTCGGGTCGTCGTATCCGAACTCGGCGCGATGCTCCGCGTAGTAGCGGTTGTGGTCCACCGTGGGAACGTAGTAGGTCCCGCGCCGCGCCATCTCGCGCAGCGTCGCGCCGTCGATGTCCACGGCGTGCTCGATCGAGGTTGCCCCCGCCCGCACCGCGTCCCGCGCGCCGTCGGGTCCGTACGAATGAATCGCGACCCGCTTCCCCCGCTGGCGGGCGATCGTGACGGCCGCTTGCATCTCCTCGAAGGTGTAGGTCTGCTCACCGGTCACGTCGTCGGCGCTTCCGGTGGAGCCGTAGACCTTGATCACGTCGGCTCCGGCGGCGATCTGCTGGCGCGTCGCGCGCAGAACCTGTTCCACCCCGTCCGCGAGCCCGCCCGGGGTCGGCGCGGGAGCGGCTTGATACGGCGAGTAGGTGGGATAGAGACCGTAGCCCGCGACGAACATGCGCGGTCCCGTCATCGCTCCCCGGTTGATGAGGTCCCGCATCGCGATGTCCATGTACTCGAAAGAGCCGAGATCGCGCACGGTCGTCACGCCGGCCTCGAGCGTTTTCCGCGCGTTCTCTTCCGCAAGAACCAGGGTCTGCATGGGCGGCCGCGCATTGAGTTGCTCCCAAGGGCGGGTGCCCGGAGTACGATCCCAGTAATAGGTCATGTGGGTGTGGGAGTCGATCATCCCGGGAATGCCCGTGTAGCGCGAGAGGTCGATGGACTCTGTCCCGGCCGGGACCTGAACCGTGCCCGCTTCAGGGCCTATCGCGCGGACTATCGTGCGGATTCGATCCCCCTCGACCACGACTGCTGCATTGGGCAGGACGCCCCCCTTCCCATCGATGAGCTTGCCGAAGTGGATTACCTTCCAGGAGCCCAGGGATTTCGAGGCGCCCCCAGGAGGATCGGCGGCGCGCGGCGCGCACGGGAGGGCCGCGGCGATTGCGATCACGAGCAGGGAGGCCCCGACGCGAGACGGCCCGAAGGCAATCGTCAAGGCCGCGACGCGACCGGGAATCACTACCCTTCCTGCTCTTCGTATTTCTGCTTCAGGCGCGCGATCACGGCGGGGTCGGCGAGCGTGGTCGTGTCGCCGACGGCCTTCCCCTCAGCGATGTCGCGGAGGAGCCGGCGCATGATCTTCCCGGATCGGGTCTTGGGGAGGTCGGCGGTGAAGAGGATCTCCTCGGGTCGCGCGATCTTGCCGATCTTCTTCACGACGTGCTCTTTGAGCTGCTCGGCAAGCTCCGAGTCCGAGGACTTGCCTTCCTTGACCGTGACGAACGCGGCGATCGCGGTTCCCTTGAGGTCGTGATTTCGGCCCACCACCGCGGCTTCGGCCACGGTGGGATGGTCGACGAGCGCGCTCTCCACCTCCATCGTGCTGATGCGGTGTCCCGCGACGTTCATCACGTCGTCGACGCGACCGAGCAGCCACAGGTACCCGTCCTTGTCCCGCTTCGCGCCGTCGCCGGTGAAATAGACGCCCGGGAACCGCGACCAGTATTGCTGGCGGTACCGGTCCGGGTCGCCGTAGATGCCCCGGAGCATCGCGGGCCAGGGGCGCTTGAGCACGAGGTAGCCTCCGCCCACCGGCACGCGCTCCCCCTGCTCGTTCACGACCTCCGCCGAGATTCCGGGGAGCGGCTTCGTGGCGGAGCCCGGCTTGAGCGTCGTGATTCCGGGGAGCGGCGAAATCAGGATCATGCCGGTCTCGGTCTGCCACCAGGTGTCCACGACGGGACAGCTTCCGCCGCCGATGTGCTCCTGGTACCAGACCCACGCCTCGGGATTGATGGGCTCGCCGACCGTGCCGAGGAGTCTCAGCGACGTGAGCTTGTGTTTCTTCGGCCACTCGGCTCCCCACTTCATGAATGCGCGGATCGCGGTCGGCGCCGTGTAGAAGACGCTCACGCCCAGCTCCTCGACGATCTGCCAGAAGCGGTCCTTGTCGGGCCAGTCGGGGGAGCCTTCGTACATGACCACGGTCGCGCCGTTCGCGAGCGGCCCGTAGACGACGTAGGAGTGCCCGGTCACCCACCCGATGTCGGCGGTGCACCAGAAGACGTCCTCCTCCTTGAGATCGAACACCCATTTGGTCGTGGCGTAGACCCCGGTCATGTAGCCGCCGGTCGTATGCACGATTCCCTTCGGCTTCCCGGTCGTTCCCGAGGTGTAGAGGATGTAGAGCATGTCCTCGGATTCCATGGGCTCGGGCCAGCAGTGGTCGGACACGCCGTCCATCAGCTCGTGCCACCAGTGGTCCCGGCCCTCGTGGATGTGGACGGAGAAGCTGCCGCGCTTCACGACGACGACATGATGGATCGACGGGGTTCCCTTGAGCGCTTCGTCCGCGTCGTGCTTCAAAGGGACGATCTGCCCGCGCCGGTATCCCCCGTCCGCGGTGATCAGCACATTCGCCTGCGCGTCGTTGATCCGGTCGCGCAGCGCTTCGGCGCTGAAGCCGCCGAAGACGACGCTGTGCACCGCGCCGATCCGCGCGCATGCGAGCATGGCGATCGCGAGCTCGGGGATCATCGGCATGTAGATCGCGACGCGGTCTCCCTTCGCGACCCCGAGCTTCCGTAGCGCGTTCGCGAACTTGTTCACCTCGCGATAGAGATCCCAGTAGGTGAGCGTGCGGCGGTCCCCGGGCTCACCGACCCAGATCAGCGCGGCTTTGTTCTTGCGAGGGCCGCGGAGGTGCCGGTCGAGGCAGTTGTACGAGGCGTTGAGCTTCCCGCCGACGAACCATTTCGCGTCGGGCTCCCTCCATTCGAGCACGCGGTTCCATTTCACGAACCAGTCCAGCTCGCCCGCGATCTTCGCCCAGAACGCGTCCGGCTCGGCCGCCGCCTGGGCGTACATCGTCTCGTCCTTGATCGTGGCCTTGTCGCGAAAATCGTTGGGCGGGACGTAGACCCTCTGCTCTTCGAGCAGGGCGTCGATCGCGCTGGATGGCTTCCTGTCGGGCATCGCGGTCTCCCGTGGGGGTCGTACGGTAC
>JACQPZ010000119.1 GCA_016207265.1 Candidatus Latescibacterota bacterium
GCCGGGTGCAACGTGCGAAGGGCCGGCTCCTCCACAGCCGGCCCTTCGCGTTCTCGGACCGAATCGTGCGGGTCGTTTCTCGGTCCGCTAATCCATCTGCTTCCGCATGAAGGCGGGCACGTCCATGTTGTCGCGCGTGATCGCGCGCCCGCCGAAGGGCCGCCGGGCCGTCCCGGGCGACATCCGATACGCCGGACGCGCCGAGGCCACGACCGCTTCCTCTTCCGGCGTCGGCTCATCCTCCATCGTGAGCCGTGCCGCCGGCCTTGCCGCGCGGTCGCGGGGCTCGATCTCGTAGATCCGCGGACCCTGCGGGCCCGGAAGGCCCGGAGCGCGCGCCGGAGCGGACGCCGGCTTCTGCTTCCCGTCCGCTTTTCCGAATCCGGTCGCGATCACGGTGATCGAGAGCCCGTCCTCCATCGACTCGTCGATCACCGCTCCGAAAATGACGTTGGCGTCGTGGCCCGCCGCGTCCACGACGACCGTGACCGCCTCGTTGATCTCATGGAGCGACATCGACTCTCCACCCGTCACGTTCACGAGCAGCGCCTCCGCCCCGGAGATCGAGATATCGTCCAGGAGCGGGCTCGAGACCGCCGACTGCGCCGCCTCGTACGCGCGGTTGGGACCCGTCGAGAATCCGGCGCCCATGAGCGCGTTCCCGCGCTCCGCCATGACCGTCTTCACGTCCGCGAAATCGAGGTTCACGAGACCCGGCACGGTGATGAGATCGGAGATCCCCTTCGTCGCGTGATGAAGGACCTGGTCCGCGACGCGAAACGCCTCCTTGAGCGGCGTCGTGCGGTCCACGATCGTGAGAAGCCTCTGGTTCGGGATCACGATGAGCGTGTCCACCCGCTCCCTGAGCTCCCTCAGTCCTTCCTCGGCAAGCTGCATGCGGCGCCGGCCCTCGAAATCGAACGGCCGCGTGACGACCGCGACCGTGAGCGCTCCCTGCGCCCGGGCGATCCGCGCCACGACCGGCGCGGCCCCCGTGCCCGTGCCGCCGCCCATGCCCGCGGTCACGAACACCATGTCCGCTCCCTGGAGCGCCTCCGCGATCAGCGCCTCGTCCTCCTCCGCGGCCTGGCGACCGACGCTCGGATTCGCCCCCGAGCCGAGCCCCTTGGTGACGTTCTCCCCGAGCTGGATCTTCTTCGTGCTGAGCGATTGGTCCAGCACCTGCGCGTCCGTGTTGGCCGCGATGAACTCCACACCGTGCAGGCCGGATTGGATCATCCGGTTCACCGCGTTCCCTCCCGCGCCTCCGACGCCGATCACCTTGATCGAGGCCCCCACCGCCGCTTTCCCGTCATCGATCAACTCAAGCATCTCCCGAATCCTCCCTGGTTCGCTGGGTCAGACCAGCTCCTCGATCCATCGTTTCAGCCCGGTTGAAATCCTGCCCAGGACGCCGCGCTCCGCCGCGTGCGGCCGCGCGTCCGTGATGTGGGCGTGGATCGCCAGTCCCACGCCCGTCGCAAATCGTGGGTCGCATACCGCCTCCGTCAGTCCCGTGATACCCATCGGAATCCCGCGGCGCACCGGCAGGTCGAAGATCTGCTCGGCGAGCTCCGGCATTCCCTCCAAGGACGAAGCCCCTCCCGTCAGAACGACGCCGGCGCCGAGCAGGTCGGCGGCGTGGTTCTTGCGCATCTCCTTCTTGGCCAGCTCGAAGATCTCCTCGATCCTCGGCTCGATCATCATCGCGAGCATGTGGCGCGAGACCTCGCGGTCCGGCCGCCCGCCCACGCTCGGCACCTGCACGACCTCCTCCGGGCGGACCATCGAGGTGAGCGCGCATCCGCATTGAAGCTTGAGGTGCTCGGCCCGCTCGACCGGCGTGCGCAGCCCGATGGCGAGATCGTTCGTCACGTTGGCTCCGCCCAGGCCGATGACGGCCGTGTGGCGGACGCTCCCCTCGTAGAAGATCGCCACGTCGGTCGTCCCGCCGCCGATGTCGAGGAGGGCCACTCCCAGGTCGCGCTCGTCCTGGTTCAGGACCGCGTTCGCGGAAGCCAGAGGCTCGAGCACCAGCTCCTCGACCGTGAGCCCGGCCCGCTCGGCGGCGCGCATGATGTTGCGGCAGGCGGAGGCCGCGCCCGTGATGATGTGGACCTCGGCCTCGAGCCGAACTCCGGACATCCCGACCGGGTCCCGGATTCCGTCCTGGTCGTCCACGATGAACTCCTGGGGCAGGACGTGGAGGATCTCCCGGTCCGTGGGGATCGCCACCGCCTTCGCCGCCTCGATCACCCGCTCCACGTCGTGGGGACGGATCTCCGCATCCTTGCGGGAAACCGCGATCACTCCGCGGCTGTTGATGCCGCGGATGTGGTCCCCTGCGATCCCGGCGTACACGCCGCGGATCGTCCTGCCCGACATCCGCTCCGCTTCCTGCACGGCGACCTGGATCGAGCGCGTCGTCTTCTCCAGATTCACGACGACGCCGCGCTTGAGCCCGTCGGAGGGAGCGGTCCCGACGCCCATGATGCGGATCCCCTCCCCGGCCTCGCTGGGTTCCGCGACGACCGCCGTGATCTTGGTCGTGCCGATGTCCAGCCCCGCGTACATGCCCGCTTCCGCCATCACGTCCCTCCGGTCACACCTTGTCCCGCGTCGCGGGCTCGTGGTCCAAACTGTCCGGAGCGCACCGGACGATCACCTGCCCTCGGAATCTCGCATCCACTCCCAGAACGCTCAGGCCGCGATCGCGGAGGTCGCGGAGGGTTGCCGTGATCGCCTTCAGGCACCGCGGCGTCGCCCACTCCGGATCGATCAGGATCGGGATCTGATCCCGCGCGGTCCGCAGCACGAGCCACCGCGGATCGCTGGCGACGATCTCGGAGATCTCCGGCAGAAGCCCCACGTCCGGGGCCTCGAGACGCGATACGAGGCGCAGGATCTCTTCGAGACGGGCCGTGAGAACGCGCGCGCCCGAGGCGCGCGTCCGGATCGCGAGCCCCGACACGACCGGCCGGTCGGCGACCAGCCCGCGCTGAAGCGGGGGCAGAATCGTCCCGGTCGAGTCCAATTCGAGAAGCGTCCCCGCGTTCAGGAGCACGAACGGCCGCCGCTCCCGCACCGCGACGCGGATCGCCGCCGGCAGACGCCGCACCGACGCGCTCTCGATCCGGGGATTCCGCTTCAATGCCCGGACGATCTCGGCGGGGCTCACGTCGAAGAGGCTCTCGCCTTCCCGGACCGCGATCGCCGAGCGCACCTCGTCCGGGGAAAGGGTGACGAGCCCGGTGACGTCCACCCGGCCGACCTGGAAGAGCGGCATCGCGCCGAGGGCGCGGGAGACCGGCCCGGCGAGCCTCATGAGACCCCAGCCCGCGATCACGAGAAGGAGGGCGGCCGCGAGGACACGCCGGTTCCGCCGGCGCCGCTCGGGGAGCCTGAGCCGCGCGGTGGTCCGGCACCCCGCCCTCACGCGGCGCCCCCTCTCGCGAGCTCGCCCACGCGGTGCACGTCCCCCGCGCCGATCGTGGCGAGCAGGTCGTCGGGACGCAGAATCTCGACCGCCGCTTTCGCCGCTTCGGCGAAATCCGCCGCCATCCGCACGCGGGTTGAGCCGCACGCTCGGATCGCGTCCGCCAGGACCTCCGACGTGACCCCGGGGATCGGCCGCTCGCCCGCGGGGTAGACGGGGAGGAGCACGAGCTCCGCAACGCCGCGGAAGCAGGTCCCGAACCGGTCGCGAAGCGCCTGCGTCCGGGTGAACCGGTGGGGCTGAAAGACGGCGACGATGCGGCGTCCGTAGGTCTCCCGGAGGGCTTCGATCGCCGCCTCGATCTCGGTCGGGTGGTGCGCGTAGTCGTCGATCCACAGGGCGCCGCGCACTTCCCCGCGGACCTCGAGCCTCCGGCTCACGCCCGCAAACTCCTCCAGGGCGTCCCGGATCGCCGCGATCGGGATCCCCAGCTCCCACCCCGCGACGGCCGCGGCGAGCGCGTTCCGCGCGTTGTGCCCGCCCGAGATCCGAAGCTGGATCGCGCCCTCGTCGCGCCCGCGCGCCATGAGCCGGAAGCGGACGCCGCGCGCGTCCACCGTGAGATCCCTGCCCTCGAAGTCGGCTCCGTCCGAGAAGCCGTACGTGAGGAGACGCCGCTTGACGCGCGGCCGAAGGGTCGTCGCGTTGGGATCGTCGTGCGGCAGGACAACCGTGCCGTAAAAGGGAACCCGGTTCACGAAGCTCAAAAACGCCTCCTGGACGCCGGCAAGATCCCGGTAGTAGTCGAGATGCTCGGCGTCGATGTTCGTGACGACCGCGATCGTCGGCGAGAGGAGGAGAAAGCTCCCGTCGCTCTCGTCCGCCTCGGCGACCAGGAACGGGCCCTGGCCCAGCCGCGCGTGGGCACCGACCGCCTTGAGCCGGCCGCCCACGATGACGGTGGGATCGAGGCCGCCGTGGGAGAGGATCTCTCCGACCATCGAGGTCGTCGTCGTCTTGCCGTGCGCCCCGGCGACCGCCACGGAGTACTTGATGCGCATGAGCTCGGCGAGCATCTCCGCGCGGGGGATGACCGGCACGTTCAGCTCGTGCGCGCGGCCGATCTCGACGTTGGTCTCCGGAATCGCGGTCGAGACGACGACGACGTCGGCGCCCTCCACCTGCCGGGCGCGGTGCCCCACGAAGGTCCTCGCCCCGAGGGTGCGGAGCCTCACCACCGGCTCCGATTCCCTGAGGTCGGAGCCCGACACCTGATATCCGAGGTTCAGGAGCACCTCCGCGATCCCGCTCATTCCGCTTCCGCCGATTCCGACCAGGTGAATCCTCCGAATCCTTCCGTACATGCGGGCTCAGGTCCCGAGTGGAACCGGGCCCGCGTGCACGAGCTGCTCCATCGACCGCGCGATCCGCTGGGCCGCGTCCACCCGGGCGAACGCGCGCGCGTTCCGTCCGAGGCGCCTGAGCCTCGGCTCGTCGTTCAGCAGGGCTTCGATCCGGCCCTTAAGGCGCTCCGGATCGAGGTCTTTGTCCGCGATCATCTCGGCCGCGTCCCGATCCACGAGGCCGCGGGCGTTGTGCGTCTGATGATCGCGGGTCGCGTGCGGATACGGGATGAGGATCGCGGCGACGCCGCAGGCCGTCAGCTCGGCGATCGTCATCGCTCCGGCCCTGCAGATCGCGAGGTCGGCCACGGCGTACGCCTTCTCGATCGAATCGAGATAGGCAAACACCCGGACCGGGATCGGGAATCCGCGAAACCGCGCCTCGATGGCCTCGTGGTCCTCGGAACCCGTCTGCCAGACGATCTGGAGACCCGGGAGGTGGCGGAGGCGCTCGAGCGCGCCGGCCACCGCGCGATTGATGCTCTGGGCCCCGAGGCTTCCGCCGAAGACGAACAGCGTCCGCCGCGCGGCGTCGAGGCCGAGCGCCTCGTAGGAGGCCATCCGATCCTGTTGGAGGAGCGAGCGGCGGATCGGGTTCCCCGAGACCCTCAGATTGTTCTTCCGGCGAAAGTATCCGCGCGACTCCACGAAGCTGATGTGCACCTCGTCGGCGATCAGGTTGAGCCAGCGGTTCGTCGAGCCGGGGACCGAATTCTGCTCCTGCACGATCGTCGGAAGGCCGAACAGCCTCGCGATGATCACGACCGGCGCGCTCACGTAGCTCCCGGTGCCCACGACGATGTGGGGCTTGAAATCAACGACGAGGCGGAACGACTGGGCGAGGGCCGCGAAGAATCCGACCGCGGCGCCCACCATCGCGAGGCCCGGCCGCCTCGGGAACCCCCGGGCGGCGATCGCCCGCATCGAGAATCCCGCGCGCTCGACGGCGGCCGCCTCCGGGCCACGGCTCGTGCCGACGAAGAGCACCTGGGAATCGGGATGGCTCCGCATCCACTCCTCCGCGATGGCGATGCCCGGATAGAGATGCCCGCCGGTCCCTCCGGCGGCGATCAGCACCCGGATCGCCGTGGCGCTAGCGGCCACCCGGACGCTTCCGCGTGACGGTTCCGACGACCGGGCCGGTTCGAATGCCGGACTTGATCTGACTTGCGACGTTGAGCAGGACACCGACGACCCCCAGGTTCACGACCAGCGCCGATCCGCCGTAGCTCAGGAACGGGAGCGGCAGGCCCGTCGTGGGGATGATTCCCGTCACGACCGAAAGGTTCATTCCAACGTAGACCGCGAGACTCAACGTGAGCCCCGAGGCGAGATAGAATCCGAACCGGTCGGGCGCCCGGCCGGCGATCTTGAGACCTCGCAGGAAGAGCACCGCGTAGACCACGAGGACCGAGGCCGCCCCCACGAATCCAAGCTCCTCCCCGATGACGGCGTAGATGAAGTCGGTGTGGGGGTCCGGCAGGAAGAAGAACTTCTGAAGCCCGCGCCCGGGACCTTCGCCCAGAACGCCGCCGGATCCGAGCGCGACGATCGACTGGTGGAGCTGCCAGCTCGTCCCCTGCGCGTCTCCCGTCAGCCAGTGCGAGAGCCAGCCCTGGACGCGGTCCATCATGTAGCGGTGGCGCAGGATCTGGATTCCCGCGAAGAGCGCGCCGGCGCCGGCCAGGACCGCGAGGTGGCGGTGGCGGGCCCCGGCGAGGTGGAGCATGAGCCCGCCCGTCACGAGGAGCGCGATCGTGCTCCCGAGGTTCGGCTGCTTGAGGATCAGGAGGGCGATCACACCGAGAACGACCGCTGCCGGCAGGACCCCGTCCCGGAAGGAGCGGACCCGGTCTCCCTTCCGGTCGAGCAGCTTCGCCAGGTAGACGACGCAGGCCACGCGCGCCACTTCCGTGGGCTGGAGCGTGAATTCGGCCACGGAAAGCCACCGGTTCGCGCCGCGAACGCCCACGCCGCCGAGGACGACCAGCGTCGCGAGGAGCGCGACGCTGGCGCCCAAAGCCCACGGAGCGATCGCGAGAAGGCGGCGGTAATCCACCTGGGAGAGGGCCAGCATCACGACGAGCCCGAGCAGAAGGCGGACGACCTGGCGCTTCAGGAAGAAGAACTGGGAGTGGAAGCGGTCCGCGCCCAAGAGCGCGCTCGAGGAGTAGACCATGACGAGCCCGAGCGCCAGGAGCGCCACGACGGGCAGGAGGATCCCCCAGTCGAGCCTCCGCGGTACGGCGATCGCGACGTTCACCGGCGCGCCTTTTCGAGGGAGCGCCTGAGCTCGAGCACCGCGGCCTCGAATCGCGCGCCCCGCTCCTCGAAATTGCGGAACATGTCGTAGCTCGCGCAACCCGGCGACAGCAGCACGACGCCTCCGGAGGCCGTGCGCGCATGCGCGATCTGAACGGCCTCTTCGAGCGTGGCCGCCCGATCATGCGGGATCGCGGGCCATGATTGCTCGAGCTTGGAAGCGGCTTCACCGACGTACACGGCGTGGCGCACGCGCTCCGCGACGAGGGCCCGGATCGAGACGAAGTCCCCGTCTTTGTCGCGCCCGCCTGCGATGAGGGTCACCGGCGGCCCGTAGGATTCGAGCGCGCGCTTGAGGGCGTCCACGTTCGTGGCCTTCGAGTCGTTGACGTACTGCACCCCGTCGATCTCCGCGACCGGCGTGAGGCGATGCGGGAGCCCCCGGAACTCCCGGAGGGCTTTCGCGACCGCGCGCACGGGGATCCCCGCGGCGAGCGCCGCCGCCGAGGCGGCCGCCATGTTCTCCGTGTTGTGCGGTCCCTTGAGCGCCGACTCGTCGCGGCGGATGACGGCGCCCGACTTGCCGCCGAATCGGTAGTGGAGGATTCCCCCCTCCTCCCAGACCCCGTCCCCCGTCGGGTCGGCGAACCCGAACCAGAGCGGCTTCGATCTCATGGTGCGGAGCAGAAGCTCGATTCGTCCGTCTCCAAGCGGCTGCACGCGGAAGTCGGCCTCCGTCTGGCGCTGAAACATCCGCGCCTTGAGCCCCGCGTACCGCTCCATGCTTCCGTGGCGGTCGAGGTGATCGGGCGTCACATTGAGGAGCACGCCCACCGCGGGGCGAAAGCGCGTGCACGCCTCGAGCTGAAAGCTCGAGATCTCGACCACCAGGAGCCCGTCGCTCGGGATCTCCTCCGCCCGCTCGGAGAGCGCCGTGCCGATGTTTCCCAGGACCTCGGACTTCCGACCCGCGGCGCGCGCCATCGCGCCGAGCAGCTCCACCGTGGTGCTCTTCCCGTTCGTGCCGGTCACCGCCACGATCGGGGCGCGCGCCACCGCGAACCCCAGCTCGACCTCGGCCGCCACCGGGATCCCCCTCCGGTCGGCCTCGTTGAAGATCGGGAGCGTGAGCGGCACCCCCGGGCTCACGACGACGAGATCGCGCGCGTCGAGCTGCCCGGGATCGATCGCCCCGAACGCAAGCTCGACGCCGAGCGTCTTGAGCTCCGCCATGGAAGCGCCCAGCTCCTCCGCCTTCCGCCGATCCACGCCGCGGACCTGCGCCCCGTGGCGCACCAAGAGCTTCGCCGCGGCGCAGCCGCTCCGCGCGAGCCCCACGACGAGGGCCCGCGTTCCCGCGAACCAGGGCTTCTCGGATTCCATCTACTGGAGCTTCAACGTGCTGAGGCCCACGAGCGCCGCGAGCGCGGCCGCGATCCAGAACCGGACCACGACGCGCGGCTCCTTCCACCCCGAAAGCTCGAAATGATGGTGAAGCGGCGCCATCTTGAGGATCCGCTTCCCCCAGACCTTGAATGCGACCACCTGCGCCATCACCGAAAGGGCCTCCACCACGAACACGGCGCCGACGATGGCGAGGAGGAACTCCCTCTTGATCAGGACCGCGACCGTGCCCAACGCCGCGCCGAGCGAGAGCGATCCCGTATCTCCCATGAACACGTCGGCGGGGTGACAATTCCACCAGAGGAAGCCGAGCGTCGCCCCGACCACGGCCGAACAGAACACCGTCAGCTCGCCCACGCCCTGGATGTAGGGAATCTGGAGGTACTGGGAGAACTTCACGTGGCCGGTGACGTAGCACATCGCTCCCAACGCGAACGCGGCGAAGGTCGTCATCCCGGCCGCGAGCCCGTCGAGGCCGTCCGCCAGATTGACCGCGTTCGAAGCGCCGGTCACGACGAGGATCACGAACGGGAGGTAGAGCCAGCCGAAGTCGACGACGGTCCGCTTGAGGAACGGCACGTTCGTCTCGGCGGGGTCCAGCAGGCCGTGCGCGGGGTAGAAATAGACCGCCGAGAAGACCGCGATCCCCAGCACGACCTGTCCCGCGAGCTTGTAGCGGCCGAGGAGCCCCTTCCGCATCCCCTTCACCACGCGGAGGTAGTCGTCGATGAACCCGACGAGACCCATCCACACCGTGGCGAGGAGCGCGATCCACACATTGCGGTTTCCGAGATTCCCCCAGAGGAGCGTCGGCAAGGCGATGGCGATCACGAGGAGCACGCCGCCCATCGTGGGCGTCCCCGCCTTGGGTATGTGGCTCCGCGGCCCGTCCTCGCGCACCTGCTGCCCGATCTTGAGCGCGCGGAGCCTCCGGATCACGACGGGCCCGAGCCAGAGCGCGAGCAGAAGCGCTGTCGCCGCGGCGTACGCCGACCGGAACGTGATGTATCGAAACACGTTGAGGACCGGAAAATCCTGGTGGAGCGGATAGAGGAAGTGGTAGAGCACCGCTAGCTCCTCCCCGTCGCGTGCAGGGGGTCCAAGGCCGCGGATCGTCCGGGGGCGAGCGCTTCGACCACCTGCTCGAGCCGCATGCCGCGGGAAGCCTTCACGAGCACGAGGTCTCCCGGGCGCGCGTCGGCTCTCACCGCGTCCGCCATTTCGGGCACGCTCGCGAACCGGCGCGAGCGCGCGGGCTGGACGCCGGCGGCGCGTGCTCCGCGCTCGACCGCCTCCGCGAACGCTCCGGCCACGTAGAGCCACGCGCCGGACGGGAGCGCCCGGCCCATCTCCTCGTGGAACCGCTCCGAGTCGGGCCCCAGCTCGAGCATGTCGCCCAGGACCGCGCGGCGCTCGCCCTTCGTTTCGATCGTGCCGAGCAGGATCAGCGCCTCGCGCATCGACGCGGGGTTCGCGTTGTACGCGTCGTCCAGAATGGAGATGCCCCCGTGGGTGAGAAGCTCGAGCCGATGCCGCTGCGGCTCGAGCACGCCGAGCGCCCGCGCGGCCTCCGCACGGGGAATGCCGAAGCGGTCGCCGACCAGGATCGCCGCAAGCGCGTTCCGGGCGTTGTGGCGTCCCAGCAGCTTGAGCTCGACCTCCGCGCCGTCGGCGAGAGCGAACCGCGTCCCTCCCGAAGCGGTGGAGGAGATCGTGGTGGGCCTCAAGTCCGCGTCCCCGCGGTCCAGCGCGTAGCTTCGCATCGGCGTGGGCCGCCCTCGGTTCAGCTTCCAGAGAAGCTCGTCGTCCGCGTTCAGCACGAGGAGCCCGTCGCGCGGGAGCGCCTCCGCAAGCTCGCTCTTCGCGCGCGCCACCTCTTCGACCGTGTGAAGCGAAGCAAGATGCGCGGGCGCCGCGTTGGTCAGCACGCCGACCTCGGGAAGGCAGAGGAGCGCAAGCTCCCGGATTTCGCCGCGCGCGCTCATGCCCAGCTCGATCACCAGCATTTCATGCTCGCGGCGGAGCCATGTGAGCGTCAGCGGGAGCCCGATGTGGTTGTTCAGATTCCCCGAATTCTTGTGCACCCGGAATCGGGTCCCCAGCACGGCGGCGATCATCTCCTTCGTGGTGGTCTTTCCGTTCGAGCCGGTCACCGCGGTCGTGGGGAGCCCCGCCTGGACGCGGCAGTGCCGTCCCAGGCTCTGGAGGGCGCGAAGCGGGTCCTTCACGGCGATCACCGGCTTCCCCGTCCGTCTCCACGCCGGATCGCGCGGGCGGGAATCGCCGACAAGGCTCCCGGCCGCTCCCGACGCAAGCGCCGATGAGACGAAGTCGTGCCCATCGGCCTTGCTTCCGGGGAGCGGCACGAAGAGCTCCCCGCCCTCGAGGGCGCGGCTGTCGATCGCGCACGCGCTGAACCCAAGACGCGGCGGCGACGCTCCCGGCTCCGCCGGGAACGCGAACCGCCCGCCCGTCACGCGCATCACCTCTTCGAGCGAGAGCCAGGGGCTCGCCGCGTCGCTCAACGGGGGTACCCCCGGCGCTTGAGCGCTGCGCGAGCCACCGCCCGGTCGTCGAACGGCACCGTGCTCCCTCCGATGATCTGGTACGTCTCGTGCCCTTTCCCCGCGATGAGCAGCGCGTCCCCGGGCTCGCACGCGGCGACGGCGGCCTCGATGGCCTCGGCGCGATCGGGGATGGTCCGGGCGTTCGCCGCCCTCGCCATTCCCGCCTCGATCTCGCGCAGGATCGCGAGGGGATCCTCGCTCCTCGGATTGTCCGACGTCAGGAACACCCGGTCCGCGCGGCGCGACGCCACGGCGCCCATGAGGGACCGCTTCCCCTTGTCACGGTCGCCGCCGCAGCCGAAGACGCACAGGAGCCGCCTCGGGCCGAACCCGCGCACCGCCTGGAGCGCGCGATCGAGCGCGTCCGGCGTGTGGGCGTAGTCCACGAACACCTGGAAGGGCTGTCCCTCGTCCACCGGCTCGAGTCGGCCGGGCACGGAGAAGACCCGCTCGATCCCGGCCGCGATCGTCGCGGCCTCGATTCCGATCGCCCTGCACGCCGCGAACGCCGCCAGCGCGTTCATCACGTTGAATTCGCCGCGGAGACGGAGGGCGACCGGCGTTGCCTCGCGCCCCTCGAGAATCCGGAGTCTCGTGCCGTCCGGTCCCAGGTGCACGTCGCCGGCCCGCACCTCCGCCGCGGCTCCCATTCCGAAGCCCACGATGGGGCAATCGGCTTTCGTCCTGATCCAAAGGCCCGCCGGGTCGTCCACGTTGACCGCCCCCGAGAACCGCTTCGTCCGGTCCCCTCTCGTGTCCGACCGGAACAGCCGGGACTTGGCTTCGCGATACCCTTCCAGCGTGCCGTGAAAGTCGAGATGATCCTGGGTCAAGTTCGTGAACACTCCGACGTCGAACGCCACCCCATACGTCCGCTCGAGGGCGAGCGCGTGCGACGAGACCTCCAGGGCGACCGGGGTCGCCCCCCGATCCCTCCAGGCCCGAAGCATCCGCATGAGATCGGGCGCTTCGGGCGTCGTGTGCGGCGCCGTCTCGAGCTTCCCTTCGAACTCGTACCCCACGGTCCCGACGAACC
>JACQPZ010000107.1 GCA_016207265.1 Candidatus Latescibacterota bacterium
GCACACGAGCGCTCCGGGAAAGCGATTCAAGAGCAGCGTGTCGAGCCTTCCCGCGCCCGCCACGTTCTCGGGGTGGGCGCGCATCGCGTCGCGGATCTCACGCAGTCCGGGAACCGCGGCTCCCGCCGCGTCCACGCCCAGCGCCAGGAGCGCGAAGGAGCGGGCGAGCGTCGCGAGGGACATGCGAGGCGTCGGGGCGCTGCAGCCGTCCACGGCAGGGACGAGATCGGCGAAGGGCTCCCCCACGAGTTCCGCGAAGCGGTCGAAGATGCGCCGTTGAACGGGGTGCGCGGGATCCGTGTAGGACTCGGCGGGCGCGCCCATCTCGCGCGCGAGGAGGAGCATCCCCGCGTGCTTGCCCGAGCAGTTGTGCCGGAGCGGCGTCGGCGCCTCCCCCCGCGCGCGGAGGATGAGCGCGGTCGGCTCGTCGTAGGGCTCGTGCGCGCCGCAGCGGAGAGCCGAGGGATCGGCGCCCGCCTTCTCCAGAATCCGAAGGGCGAGTGAGACGTGGCGATCGGTGCCTCCGTGGGAGCCCGCGATCAGCGCGAGGGCGTCCGGCCCGAGGCCCGATCTCGCGAACGCGCCCGACTCGACGAGCGGGAGCGCCTGGAACGGCTTGAACGCGGAACGGGGAAACATCGCGAGCTTGGGATCGCCGGCCCAAGCGAGGAGCCTTCCCCGCGAATCCACGACCGCGACGTGACCCAAGTGAACGCTCTCGACGTGACCCCCGCGAAGAAACTCGACGAGCGGCGCGGGGCGTGGCGGCGCCGCAACCTCACGGTCCACGAGCGTATCGGTCCTCGGCATGATTGGGATGACGCGCGAGGGCGCACTCTCAGCGGTCGATCTGGGCCTTCTGGAGGCGGCCGGAGTAGTCGACGTACACCGACTTCCATTCGGTGAACGCGTCGATCACGGTCGGGCCCCCCTCCCGGTGTCCGTTTCCCGTTTCCTTCACCCCGCCGAACGGGAGCTGCACTTCCGCCCCGATCGTCGGGCCGTTCACGTAGGAGATGCCCGCCTCGATGTCTCGGACGGCGCGCATGGCGCGGTTCACGTCCCGCGTGTAAATCGAGGAGCTGAGCCCGTAGGGCGTCCCGTTCAGGACCTCGATGGCCTCGTCGAGCGAGGAGACCGTGATCACCGAGAGCACGGGGCCGAAGATCTCCTCGACCGCGATCCGCATCGCCGGCGTCACGCCGTCGAAGATGGTCGGCCGGTAGAACGAGCCCTCTCCCAGAGCGCCCTCCTCCGCGGCTGAGCCCCCCAGAATCAGCTTCGCGCCTTCCTTTTTCCCGATCTCCACGTAGGAGTGGACGCGGTCGCGCTGGGCCCGGTTGACGAGCGGGCCGACGTCGATCCGCGGATCGAGCCCGTCTCCCAGTACGAGCTTCGAGGCGCGCTCCACGAGCCGCCGCACCAAGTCGTCGTGCACGGACTTCATGACGATGAGCCGGCTCGTCGCGGTGCAGCGCTGCCCGGTCGTGCCGAAGGCGCCCCATAGAGCCCCTTCGACGGCCAGGTCGAGGTCCGCGTCCTCCATGACGATCTGCGCGTTCTTTCCGCCCAGCTCGAGCGAGACCCTCTTGAGCGTCTTGGCGGAGCGCTCGGCGATCGTCTTCCCCACGTCCGAGGATCCCGTGAACGAGATCATCTTCACCTGAGGATGGACGACGAGCGGGATGCCCACGGAGCTTCCGCCGCCGTGGACGATGTTCACGACGCCCTCGGGGACGCCCGCCTCGACCAGGATCTCCACCAGATGATGCGCCGAGGCCGGCGTATCGCTGGCCGGCTTGATCACGACCGTGTTCCCCGAGACGAGCGCGGGAAAGATCTTCCACGAGGGGATCGCCATGGGGAAATTCCACGGGGTGATGAGCCCGCAGACCCCGAGCGGCTGCCGCATGGACATCGCGATCTTGTTCGGCAGCTCGGAGGGCACCGTCACGCCGAAGAGCCGGCGGCCCTCCGCGGCGATGTAGTAGGCCATGTCGATCGCTTCCTGGACGTCGCCCCGCGTCTCGGCGATGACCTTTCCCATCTCGCGCGTCATGAGGCGCGCGAGGTCTTCCTTCCGCTCGCGCAGAAGCTCGGCGGCGCGGTAGAGCGCCTCCGCGCGACGGGGTGCCGGAACGAGCCGCCACGCCGCGAATGCGCGGGCCGCGGCCTGTGCGGCGGCGTCGACGTCTTCGGGGCCTGAGTCGGGAAACGTGCCGAGGAGATCGCGCGGGCGCGCGGGATTCCGGTTCTCGAAGGATTTCCCCGAGCGGGACCGGGTCCAGCTTCCCCCGATCAGGTTCAGATATTCGCGCGGCCCCGGATCCTGGACCAGGGATCGGCTCTCGGACCGGGCGGCCGGTGTCGCCGTAGGAACGCTCATGGGTTCCTCCCGAGTCGCCCGGCGGTCACGTGGACGGCGGGCGGTCTAGCGAATGACGACGAAGTGGCCCCTCTTCGTGTGACCTTGAGGGGACTCCACCTGGTAGATGTAGATCCCGGAACTCACCTTTCGCCCGTCGGCGTTCTTGAGGTCCCAATCGAGATCCCCCGTCACGCCTCCCAGGTTCGCGTTCGGATTCTGCTTCAGCTCGCGGACCAATTCCGCGTTGCTCGTGAAGATCCTAACCGTTGATCCCGCGGGAAGGTGGATGAAATGAACGTGGTTGTCGCCCGGGGCGGGATCCCACTCCGCCGAGCCCCTGAACGGGTTCGGCACGACCGCCACGCGCTCGAGGTTGTCCGCCGGGGGAGCCGAGGGTTGCACCGTGACGACCTCGGCCGGGTTGATCGCGCTTTCGGTGAAGTCCGACCCCACGTAGCGGACCGTGTCGACCGAGGTGACGGCGTATTCGGACGTGAATCCCCCGAGGTTCGCCTGGTCCACGAAAACCCGGCACGAGTCGCAGCTATCGGCCGGGGCCCCCGGGGGATAGTCGAGGATGTAGCTCCCGTTTACGAAGTTCTTCTTGAACCCCTTGAAGAAAAGGCCCCTTCCGTAAAAGACGAAACTCGCCGGGTCGCAGGGCTGGTAGGTCCCGAGACACGCGCTCGTCACCGTGTCCTTGGCCCGGTATTGTCCGACCAGCTCGAAGGGGTTGGGGCTGATGCCTTTGATCGTCCGGCGGACCCTGTAGCCCATCCAGACGCTGTCCGACTCCACGTGGGCGCCGCTCCAGACGACGATGACGGTGTTGGGGCCCCCAAAGGGGACAAAGAAAGCTCGAACCGTGTTGGGGCTGCGGGGA
>JACQPZ010000108.1 GCA_016207265.1 Candidatus Latescibacterota bacterium
AGATAGGCGGCCACCCCGGCGAGCGTCCTCCGGTATTCTTCGATGAACGCCGCGGCGAGCGCGCGGGAGAGATTCAGCTCGCGCGCGAGCCGGACCGGACCCATGCCGTAGAGAACGCCGAAGTTCACGACCTTGGCCTGCGCCCGCTGCGCCGCGGTGACTTCCTCGGGGGCCACGCCGAAGAGACGCGCCGCCGTGGTTCGATGCACGTCCTCCCCCATCCGGAACGCCTCGGTCAATACGGGATCTCCCGAGAGGTGCGCCATGAGCCGAAGCTCGATCTGCGAGTAGTCGAAGGAGAGGAGGAGCCCGCGCTCCCCTTCGGGCACGAAGGCCCGGCGAATCGCGCGCCCCTCCTCGGACCGGATGGGAATGTTTTGCAGGCTCGGATCGCTGGCGCTGAGCCGGCCCGTGGATGCCACCGTCTGGTGAAACGTTGCGTGGACGCGGCCGGTCTCCGGATTCACGAGCTTGGGCAGCGCGTCGACGTAGCTCCCCTTGAGCTTCTGGATCTGGCGGTGCCTCAGGAGGAGCTTCGGGAGCGGGTGGAGCGTCGAGAGCCCTTCGAGCACCTCCACGTCCGTGGAATAGCCCTCCCTGGTGCGCCTCCCGCGCGGCAGCTTGAACCGCTCGAACAGGACCTCGGCGACCTGACGCGGCGAATTGACGTTGAACGGAACCCCCGCGGCTTCCTGGATCTCGTGCTCGAGGCGCTCCAGCTCGGCTCCCAGCTCCGCGGACATGGCCCCGAGCGCCTCGACGTCGACCCGCACGCCCGCGCGTTCCATTCGGGCCAGCACGCCCACGAGCGGCATTTCCACGTCGCGGGCGAGCGGCTGAAGGCCCGCCCGATCCAGATCGGCCGAGAGCACGCCCGCGAGCCTCAGGCAGACGTCGGCATCCTCGCAGCAGTACCCGGCGACCCGCTCGACGGGCAGCGCGGCCATGCTGACCTGCTCCCGGCCGTGCCCGATGAGCGATTCGGTGGTGATCTTCTCGACCCCGAGTCGCGTCCGCGCGAGATAGTCTATGTTCTTCGGCTGGTCGGGATCGATGAGGGTGGCGGCAACCATCGTGTCGAGCGCCACGTCCCGGACCGGAATCCCGAAGCGATGCAGCACGTGCCAGTCGTATTTCGCGTTCTGCGCCGCGCGCTTCTTCTCGGGATGCGCGAAGAACGGCGCGAGCGCCTCCCGAACGCGGGCGGAGTCGAGGTTCCCGCCCGATTCGTGACCGACGGGCAGATAGAACGCGCGTCCCGGCTCGAGCGCGACCGAGATCCCGACCAGATCGGCGAGGAGGGGATTCAGGCCGGTCGTCTCGGTGTCGAATGCGACGAACTCGCGCGATCCCGCAAGCGCGCGGGCGAGCGATTCCAGCTCGGCGGCGGATCGAACGACCCGGTAGTCGCCGAGAGGTGGCCGCTCGGGCCCCGGCGCGCGCCCGGCCGCCGGAGCCGGAACCGAGATACCCGGCTCGGGCGGAAAGAGCTCCGGCATCGGACCCGACTCCGGCATCGGACTCGACTCCGGCGTGGCACCCGCCTCCGGCGGGAAGAGCTGCGGGATCGCACTCGCCTCGAGCTCCGCCGCGAAGCGCCTGTGTAGGACGCGTAACTCCATCTCCTCCAGCGCGCGCGTGAGCTCCGGGAGATTCGGCGGCCTCCGTTTGAGCTCGTCCCAGTGATGATCCAGCGGAAGGTCGGTGCGGATCGTCACGAGCTTCCTGGAGAGACGAGCCTTGTCCTCGTTCGCCCGGATCTTCTCGCGCAAGGACGTGCGCTCGACGCGGTCGAGGGCCCGGTAGAGACCGTCCAGGCTCCCGAACGACTGCGTCAGCTCCGCGGCGGTCTTTTCACCGACGCCGGGGACGCCGGGAACATTGTCGGAAGCGTCGCCCATGAGGGCGAGCAGGTCCGTCATCTGCTCGGGATCCACGCCGAAGCGCTCGCGCACGGCTCCGCGATCGATCTCGCGGACCGACTCCCCGCGGCCCTGGGGCGCGAGGAGCCGGATCCGGTCACAGACGATCTGATAGAAGTCCTTGTCGCCGGTCAGGATCCAGACGTCGGCCCCCGCGCGCGCGGCCTCGACCGCCAGACTGCCGACCAGGTCGTCCGCCTCCACGCCCTTCTGCTCCACGATCGGCACGCCGAGGAGGAGGATCAGCTCGCGCACTTTGGGAATCTGCGCTTCCAGCTCCTTCGGCATGGGAGGCCGCTGGGCCTTGTACTCCGCATACTCGCGGTGGCGGAACGTGGGCGCCGCGGTATCGAACACGACCGCGAGACGATCCGGCCGGCGCTCGTCCAGGAGCGGGAGCAGCGTGTTCAGGACGCCGAACGCCACGCTCGTGATCTCACCCTTCGAGTTTCGAAGCGGGCTCTTGGCGAATGCGAAGTGGGAGCGGTAGAGAAGCGCCGACCCGTCGATCAGGAGGAGCTGCCTACGCGCGCCTGCGTCCGGTCCCGTAAAGGCCATGGCGGAAGATGTACGTGACGACGGCGTCGGGCGTCCAGTACCGAACGGGCAGGCCGCGGCGAAGCCGCCGGCGGATCTCGGTGGACGAGATCCCGATCCGGGGCGGCTTCAGATAGACCACACGGCGCCGGAACTCCGGCGGGAGCGGCGGAACGTCCTGATCCCCCCGCGGCACGACGACGAGCCTCGCGAGCTCCACGATTCTCCCCGGGTCGCGCCATCGCATGAATTCCCCCAGGCTGTCCTGCCCCATGAGGAAGTGAAGCTCCACCCGGGGGATTCGGCTCAGCGTCTCGAGCGTCTCGACGGTGAAGGACACGCCGCCCCGCTCCGCCTCGATCCGCGAGACCTCGCATTGGGAAATCCCCCGCGTGGCGAGGCGGAGCATGGCGACTCGGTGCTCCACGTCCACGAGGCCGGGAGCGCGCTTGTGGGACGGCCGGTGCGCCGGCATGAACAGGAGCCGATCGAGCTTGAGCCTTGCGATCGCCTCCTGCGCCATGATGAGGTGCCCGATGTGGACGGGATCGAACGTGCCGCCGTAGACCGCGACGCGGCTCATCGAGGCGTGCCCGACCCCTGGAGCGCCCGCAGCCGCTCGTCGACCCGTTTCCTGAGATCGCTCTCGGGTCCCGACGCGAGCAGCTTCTTCAGGGTCTCGACGGCCTCCACCTGGTTTCCCTGCCGGGCGAGCACGTCGGCGAGCAGGAGCATTCCCTCGGACGCCCATTTGGAATCGGACTGCTCGGAGAGAAGGCCGCGGAGCGTGTGGGCGGCCGCGACGTCCTGGTGGAGCTTCCAGTAGAGCCGCGCCGTGCCGAAGCGCTTTTCGGCGAGCCGGTCGCGAAGGGCGCGGACGCGCGTCCGGGCGTCATCCGATCGGGCGTGGTCCGGGTACTGATCCAGGAATTGGTTGTAACGGTCCAGCGCGCGCCGGGTCTCGCTCTGGTCGTACGGCGCGCCCCGCGACTGGAGGTCGTCGCACCGCGCCAGCTCGAAGAGGGCGTCCGCCTGGAGCGGCGACGTGGGAAAGTCGCGCAGGAGGCGGTCGAACTGTCCGGACGCGAGCGCGTAGTCCTTCTGCTTGAGGTAGCACTCGCCAAGATCGAAGAGCGCGTCGTCGGTGCGGTCCGTTCCCGGGAACTGCTCGATGTAGGCCTTGAAGTCGGGGATCGCGTCCAGGTAATCGCCCCGGTCGTAGGCCGCCTTCGCGGCGTCGAAATCGGCGACGCCGGCCCCCTGGCGCTCGTGAAGCGTGCCGCCGCAGCCGAAGCAGGCGGCCGCAAGGGACGCGAGCAGGCCCGCGCGGATCCACGCCCTCATCGAGCGCGGGATCCCTCGGAGGCGGGATCCCGCTCCATCATCTCGAGATAGGCCCGCGCCCGCACGTCGTCCGGATTGAGCGCCAGGCACTTCTCCCACTCCTCCCGCGCACGGGTCTTGCGGCCGGAGCGGAGCAGCACGACGCCGAGCGTCACCCGCGCGTCGACGTAGTGGGGATTCTTCGCGAGCGCCTCCTCCAGCTCCGCCTCACTATCCTGCAAGAGACCCATCTCGCAGTAGACCGACCCCAGCTTGTTCTTGATGTCCAGGTACTGGGGCGAGAGCTTCAGCGCCTTCCGATACTCCTGCGAGGCGTCGACCAGCATGCCGACGTTCCGGTAGGTGTCCCCGAGCATCATGTGCGACTCCGCGATGTAGGACCGGACTTCGGGAGACAGATTCTCCTGCTCGTGGTCGCGAAAGCGCTCCACGTTGAACTCCCGGAGGGCGTCCTCGTACCGGCCCATCTCGTTGTACACGATCGCGAGATTCAGCCGAGCCTCGACGTAGTTCGGGTTCAGATCGAGCGCCCTTCGGAATTCCTCCGCGGCCTCCTCCCGCTCCCCGTTCATGCTGAGCGCGAGGCCGAGCTGGTTGTGGAGGTCAGGGAAGCTCGGGTTCAGCTTCACCGCCTCGAGGAGCTCCCGGATCGCCTCCTGGTAGAACCCCCGCTCGAAGTAATCTCTTCCGAGCAGCATGTGCCGCTTGGCCGCAATGCTCATTCCCTTCCTCCCTGGATTCGCATCGCCCTTGCGATCAGTTCCGGTTCGAGTAGAAGAGAACCACGAGCCCGGTCACCACGCCGACGACGATCAAGGGCTCGAGCAGCCGCCCGCCGCCCCCGCGAGGAAGGGCGGGGCTCAGCCCTCCCGACCCGCTCCCGACATACGCGAGGTCCCGCTTCAGCACGACGTCTCCCACCTGCGCCGAAGCGGTCTTGGCCCACACCACGTCGTGCGTCCCGGGATCGAGGAGCGTCGCGCCGATCCGCGCGGACGCGACCCGCTCGTACCCACGGATTCCGACCGGGAATTTGCGGAGCGCGCGGACGTAGGCGACTCCCGCGCTCCCGACGTTCACGTCGAGAAGAAGATCCGTCGCATCGAGCTTCGGGTCGTCGCCGCGGGCTCCTCCCTCGGCCGCGGCCCCCGCCGATGATCCCGCGTCGAGCAGCCTCACCACGGCTCCGCGGGCTCTTAGCTGCTCGATCAGCCGCTGCGCGACGAATCCCGACGTGTCGCCCGGGAGCGGCGTCGCGATGCGGATGGCGCGCCCCG
>JACQPZ010000110.1 GCA_016207265.1 Candidatus Latescibacterota bacterium
CTTCGCGCGAGCGCCGCGCCGAGCAGCACGCCCGGCACCGCGCCCAGGCTCAACCACGCCGCGAGCGCGAGGTCGAGATTTCCCTCGGTGAGGTACGGCACAGCCGCCACGAGCGCGGTGACGGTGATGAAGTCGAGCTACGTACCCTCCGCCTCGTGCTGGCCCACATGGAGCGCGTGAACGAGGAGGGGGACGAGGACGATGCCCCCGCCCACGCCCATGAGGCCGCCCAACACACCGGCCAGAAGGCCGAAGAGGAACGGAAGCGCGCCCGTCAACATGTCCGTGGCGCGCACCGTATCACAGGCTTCGCGCGCGCGCGTTGACAATGCGCGCCGCGGCTCGGTACGCTCGATCCGCTCGGCGATCCCGCGCGAACATGACAGCCCCGCCATCCAGCAAGCCTACGCGCCTCCTGTGGACCCTCCTGTTCCTGGGCGCGCTCCTCGTCCTCGTGAACGGGACCGTCATTTACGCGATCCAGACCGCCCATCATTTCCTGGACGAGGAGCTGGGCAAGCGGTTCGAGGCGACCGCGCACACCGCCGCCCTGCTGATTCGATCGGAGCAGCTCGACACGCTCTTCCCGGAAACGGTGGACCCTCTGGACGTCGATTTCGATGCGACCATGGACGCGGTGGACGTCGGCGACGCGGTGCGCGAGGAATGGCGCAGGCTCGCCGAAGGGGCCGGAGCGTCGAATATCCTGCTCCTTGATCCCGATCACCGGATCGTGATCGCGCTGCGTGAATCGACCCTCGGGGCCGTGGATCGCGCGACGCTGGATGAGGCGGCGTTCACGCGCGCGATGATCGGCGAGGCGGCGCACTCGCCCCTCTTCGAGGAGGGGGACACGTACCTGAAGGCGGCCTACGCGCCGGTCACGCAATACGACGGGCGCATCGTGGGCGCCGTCGTCGTGGAGGGCGGATCGACATCGTTTCGCCCGCTCGAGCAGGTCCGGGCATCGCTCTACGGGGCCGCCCTCCTGGCTTCGATCCTGGTCGTGCTCGTCGGCCTCGGCTACGTCCGCACGCAGACGCGGCTCGCGCGCGTCGAGGAGCGGATGCGGCACGCCGACCTGCTCGCGACGGTGGGGCAGATCGCGGCCGGCGTCGCGCACGAGATCCGCAATCCCCTGGCGGTTCTCCGCGGCGCCTCCTCGCGCCTCCGGAACCTGGATCGGATTCCGCCGGCGGAGCGAAGCGAGCTTCTCTCCATGATCGACGAGGAAGTGCATCGGATGGGTGACGTGGTCCAGAACTTCCTCGACCTCTCCCGCCGCGCTGACTCGGAACCGAGGGTGATCGCGCTCAAGCCGATCATGGAGCGGTCCCTCGACATCCTGAATGTGGAGCTCTCGCGCCGCGGCATCCGGACGGCGCTCCGCTGGGAAGCCGAAGACGGCGTATGCATCCGCGGGCGGCCCCAGGCGCTCCACCATCTCTTCCTCAACCTGGCTCTGAACGCGCGGGACGCGATGCCCGAGGGCGGCGATCTCACCATCCTCGTGCAGCAACGAAAGACGGCCCTCAGGCTATACTTCCAGGACAGCGGTCCCGGGATCCCGGCATCGCTCCGTGAAAAGATCTTCGAGCCCTTCTTCACGACGCGGGCCCAGGGAACGGGGCTCGGCCTCGCGTTCGTCGAGCGCATCGTTCTGGAGCACGGCGGAACGGTGATCGCCGGGTCGTCGCCGAGCGGCGGCGCCCAATTCCAAATCGACCTCCCGACCGCGGCGGCCTGAGCCATGCCGGACCGGATTCTCATCGCTGAAGACAACAAGAACCTCTGCAAGATCCTCCAGTCGGCCCTGACCGACGCGGGGTACGACGTCTCGATCGCCGTGGGCGGCGACGCCGCGATCCACGAGCTCAAGTCGCACACGTACGACCTCGTCGTTTCGGACATGCGGATGCCCGGCGCATCCGGCGCCGTCGTCTTCCAAGAGGCGCGGGCCCAGAGCTATCTCCCCGACGTCATTCTCATCACGGCATTCGGCGACACGAGAGAAGCCGTGCGCCTCATGAGAGAGGGCGCCGCAGACTACATCCTCAAGGACTTCGACCCGGAAGAGCTGGTCGCGCGGGTGCGGCAGGTGCTCGAGCGCCGCAATCTCAAGCAGGAGTCCACCGTCCTCAAGGTCCGGATCGAGTCGCTCAAAGATCAGATCAGCCTCCATCGCTTCGAGACGATCGTGGGCAGGAGCCGTGCGATGCAGGAATCGCTGAGCCTCGCGGAGCGGGTCGCGCGCACCGACGCGAACGTGCTCCTCCTCGGCGAGAGCGGAACGGGAAAGGAGGTCTTCGCCCAGGCGATCCACGCCGCGAGCAAGCGCGCCGATGAGCCCTTCGTACCCGTGAATTGCGGCGCGCTCCCCGAGACGCTCCTGGAATCGGAGCTGTTCGGACACGAGCGCGGCGCGTTCACCGGCGCGGTGCGACAGAAGCCGGGGCGCTTCGAAGACGCGGACGGCGGCAGCATCTTCCTGGACGAGATCGGCGAGCTGCCCCAGAGCATCCAGGTCAAGCTGCTCCGGGTTTTGCAGGAAAGAACCTACGTTCGGGTAGGCGGGGAGGAGATGCGGCGCGCGGACGTCCGCGTGATCGCCGCGACGAACCGGAACCTCGAGGAGATGATCCACCAGGGCAGGTTCCGGGAGGATCTCTACTATCGGCTCAATGTATTCCCGATCCGGCTCGTTCCGCTTCGCGAGCGACGCGAAGACATCGTCCCGTTGATCGAGCACTTTCTCAAGCAGCAGGGCCGATCCGTCGAGGAAGTGAGCCCGGACGCGCTCGACCACCTGAGGGCGTACGATTTCCCAGGGAACATCCGTGAGCTGCAGAATCTCATCGAGCGCGCCGGAATCCTCGCGGGCGAGGGGAGGATCGAGCGGATTCACTTCCCGATCGGGAAGTCGCGCCTCACCGGGGATCCGGCCGAGCTGCTCGGTCTGGGCTTGAGCCTCGATCAGATCGAGAAGCGGCTGATCAAGGAGGCGCTGGAGCGCGCCCAGGGGAACAAGACCAAGGCGGCCGGGCTCCTGGGAATCTCGCGACGGGCGCTCTACTCCCGGATGGAGAGCCACGGCATCCCGATCGGCGGGTCGGAGCCCGAGCCGGCGGACTAGCCGCGGGGCCGCGCCGGAGCCGGCAGCCGTTCCGGCCGGGGGCCGCGGGTGCCAAGGGACTGTTACGTATCGGTACGGGACCGGTACCCGCGCGGCCATTCTCCCTGTAATCGACGCCTTTTGTCGGGCCTGCGGGGTCTGGCATGGTATTGCAAGTCCATCCGACGACGGATGTTTCCCCGCGCGCGCGGCCGTTCCCCCATAAGACACGTAATGGCATGGAGATTGCGGGTCTGACGTAAACCATGCCCCCCCTCATGCGGACGCCGGATGGGCCGGCGGGTCGTCAATCCATGCCAAAACCCGGCTGTCGGACGCTGTACGCCACTGCGTTCGTGCTGGGGATCGCCTCGCTCTTCGCTTCCCCGAAACCCGGGTTGGCTGGCGACGCCGCCCCCATCGTGCAGTCCGAGTCGGGCCCTGCCGAGAGCGCCGCGCCACAGGCTCGGGAGTACGGTTCTCCTCCGTCCCCGAAGGTAGCCCCCCACGCGTCGCGTCCGGATTCGTCGCGCGCGCCCGCCGAGAAAGGGGATGCGCCGCCCGATAAGGGTGTGGCAGACGCGCCGAAAGACGCAGCAAAGGAGCCCCCCAAGAACGCTCCCGGCGAGCCAGCCCGCGACGCTGCGAAGGAAGCCCCGGCCCCGCCAAGCTCGCCGTCAAAGACGCCATCGAAGACGCCGTCGAAGGCGCAGCCGAAGCCTGCGGCGGTCGCGGTCGCGAGCGGGGCGTCCACGAGCGGATTGAAGCCCGCGGAAAAGCCGCAAGCGCAGAGCGCCTCCACGGCGGAGCCTGCCCCCGAGTCCGAATCCGACCGTGTCGGCCGCGAGATCGATCGCACCGCGCGGGTTCTCGAGCGCGCGCGCAGGTCGGTAACGCGTTCGAAGAGCTCCCGCGCCCAAAGACTCCTCGCATCGGCGCTCGACTTTCAGTCCGACGCGGGCGCGGCCTACAAGGACCACCAGTACGCCCGGGCGGAGCGCCTGACCGACGCGGCCAGGAACTACGCGTACCGCGCGACCCGCATGGTCGGTCCCCCGCGAGAGGACCCCGAATACGTCGAGCACGTGCTCCAGCGCACCGACGACGCGCTCGACCGCGCCAACGACGTTCTGAAAAACGGGGCGGAGAGATGGGCCTGGGATCAGCACGAGGAGCTGAAGCGCTCCCAGAAGGACGCGTGGAAGCGGTTCAAGGACGGAGACGCCAAGCAGGCATACAAGCGAACGCTCGCGGTGCGCGACGGTGTGCTCAAGCTGCTCGGCAAGCTCGAGAATCTGCCCGTGCCGCGGGCGACGGCGGAGAAGGCCATGAGCGGAGCTCAGGTCGCGTTCCAACAAACGAGCAAGGAGCTGGGGCCGAAGCCGAACGCCGAGGCGGCGCGTTTCGTCAGGCTGGCGAACGATTACCTGGCGAAGGCGCGGGAATCGTTCAGTCGGAAGAACTACCGCTCGGCGCTCCTGCAGGCCAAGGTCGTCGAGCGGCAACTCGAGCGCGCGGTGGACGTGGGCCGCCCGCGGGGGTGAGGCGGCGCCGCCGGCGACCCCGCGCCCCCCGAGGCAAGCCAGCCCGCGGGCCGCGCCCGGCTAGTCCCGGCGGATCACGGCGACCGTGACGTCGTCGGCGGGTTTCCCCTCGCTCGAGAACTCGTGGACGACGCGGATCAGTTCCTCCGCGAGGGGGACCGGCTCGAGGGTGCGGTTCTCTCTTAGAAACGCCATGAGGCGCTCTTCTCCGAAGTCCTCCTCTCGGTCGTTCCTCGCCTCGGTGACTCCGTCGCTGTAGAGCACGAGGACGTCCCCCGGGCTCATCTGAACCGCGGCGGATTCGTACCCGGCCTCCGGGAACATGCCCAGCAGGAGTCCGCCGACGGAAAGCATTTCCACCTCGCCCGACGCGCGGACCAGGTACGGTGGATTGTGCCCCGCGTTCACGTAGCGAAGGTCTCCGGTCGTGCAATCGATCGCGATCAGCACGAGCGTGATGAATCGCTCGCCCCGCACGACCTTATGGATGGACCGGTTCAGGCGGCCCATCACCACGGGGAGGCGGGGCTCCGACTCCACGTGCGCACGGACGCTCGCGTGCAGGTTCGTCATGAGGAGTGCCGCGGGCATCCCCTTCCCGGCGACGTCCCCGAGGCCCACGGTGACCGTCTGGCCTTCTCCCACCACGAAGTCGAAATAGTCGCCCCCCACGTCCGAGGAAGGGACGTTTCTTCCCGCGATGCTGAAGGGCGGGCGGAGAAGGGGATCGATCGGCAGAAGCGACTGCTGAATGCCGGCGGCGCGCTTCAGATCTTCTTCCATCCGCCGCTGCCGCTGCAGCTCCTCGAAAGCCTTCGTCTCGAGGATCTTCACGGCCGCGAGGTGGCCGATGAGGGTGAGGATCCTGAGATCCGTCTCCTCGAACGGAAGGGGCGCCGCGACGTTGTCCGCGTAGAGAACGCCCAGGACCTCGTCCTCGCGCCAGAGCGGGACGCACATCGCGGAATGGATCCGCTGCCGGATGACGCTCTGCTTCTCCCGGAAGCGCTCGTCGCTCTGCGCGTCGCTCGTCAGCACCGCGGCCCGGTCCTCCGCGGCGCGCCGGGCGATGCTTCGGCTCACGATGATCGGCTGCCCGCCCGTCGCCCCGCGCTGCTTCACCGCCTTGACCTCGAATTCGCCGTCGGAGCTGCCGCGCATCAGGAGCACCGTCCGATCCGAGCGCAGAACCTCCGAGGTCAGGTCGACGATGAACTGGAACAGATCCCCGATCGGCTTGTGGGCGAGGAGCGCCTCCCCGACGCGATCCGCGCTCTGGAGGAACTGGGCGATGCGCTGCGGCGACGTCCCCACGGCGGCGATCGCCTTGATGCTCGTCGCCGACGGGGACGCTCCCACCAGCTCGGCCAGCGGGACCGCGTGCACCGTGCCGGGCGCCTTCGTGTCCGCGACCCGGGCCGACGTTCCCGGCTCTTCCTCGCGGGAGAAGTGGATCTGGCAGGGGCCGATATCGATCCGGTCGCCGGGAGAGAGGCGCCGCGGTCCCTGGATCAAGGTTCCGTTTACCTTCGTTCCGTTCTTGCTCTTCAGATCCTCGATCCAATATTCGCCGTCACGGACGCTGAACTCCGCGTGCTTTCGGGACACCGCGGAGTCGTTCACCACGACCTTGTTCTCCGGCGAGCGTCCGAGAGGGAAGGGACCCTCGCCCTGGAGACGCACGATCTCGGGCTCGCGCCCCGGGACGCGGATCAAAAGTGACTGGCTCGACTGCCCCATGGGCGTTAGTCTCCGCTGTTCGCGATTTGCTTGCAACCCGTAACGAGGGGGGCCCAGGCGTGTTGGGATTTCGGGATGCCCGAGCGAGCGCGGGCGAGGCGCTGCGCGGCTTCCGCTGGCTCGAGTACCGGCCGTTCGCATGGATCATGGCGATCCAGCTCCTGTTCCTCGTCTGCGCGTCCAACCTCGGGACCGCGTGGGGAATGGCGAGCGCGGGGTGGCTCCTGCGGCTCGTGAGGGAGACCGGCGTTCACTACCCGACTTCCTTCGTCGCTCTCCCGGTCGCGTCTTCGTACCTGGACTCGTTCCTTTTCGTCTGCCTCGGGAGCTTTCTGATCCCATTGAGCCTGGCGCGCATCGTCGCGCACATGGAAGGGTCGTCGCAGCGCGGGCCCCTGGCTGTCCGGCGGGCTTGGAACGCCGTCCCCGCAACGCTGTGCAGCCTGCTTCTCAACATCGGTGTGCTGCTTGCCTGGCAGTGGATCTATCTGCATGGCCCGAGTCGGCTCATCCGCGGCGCTCTTCCCGGATTCGGCGGAGCCTTCACGGGCTGGCTCCTGAGCGAGCTGATCTCGTTCGCGGTAGGGGCCGTCTTCGTCTATGTGCCCGTGCGCGCGGTGGCCGTCGGCGCGAGGCTCCCGGACGCGGTCCTTGGCGGGCTCCGGGAAGGTCTAAGGATGTTCGGCCCGACGCTGGTTGTCATCGTCCTCCTCTCGTGGCCGGTGATGATCCTCCTCGTGCCCGTCCAACTGGGGACGCAGACGATCGTGTCGAAATTCCGGCCCGAGCTGGTGGCGGTCGGACTCGGGGCCGTCGCGGTTCTGAACAGCTTCCTGAATTACGTGATCTACTCCTCCGTCGCGCGGCTTCGTCGGCTCGGCGCTACCGAGGCGGAGCCATGATGAGACGCCATATCGTCGGAGGCCTTGTCGCCGCGCTGGCCCTGACCACGGGCTGCTCGGACATGAAGGGCATGGCGACCCGCTACCGCGCGGAGCGGATGCTCGACGAGGCGCGTCGGGAGGAGACGCGCCTCAGGGTCGGCAATCAGCGTCCGGATTCCACGACGCTCCTCAGAATTCACGATGCCTATTCGAGGCTCCGCGGGGCGTTCCCTGCGCCGTTCGTCGACGGCGACGGCGCGGCCGCGAAAGCGCTGAACGCGGCGATGGCCAGACTTGTCGGCACGGCGGAGCTGACGGCAGCGCGCTCCGCGTTCCGAGCCGGGCGCGCGGATCTCGCGCTCGAGCACGCGAAATGGGTGGCATCGGTCGCCTCCGCGGACACCGGGCTCGCGCGGGAGGCTGATTTCGCGGCGGTCGTCGCGCTGCAGGGGCTCCGGCGGTTCGAGGACGCGATCGAGCTGCTCCACGGCATGCTGGAGCGCTATCCCCCGACGCCGCCCCCGAGCATGGACCGTCTGGACGCCGTCCTCGAGATACCCGATGGGATTGTGGGAATCCGAACGCAGCTCGGCGATCCGGAGGGCGCGCGCCGGGAGCAGGAGAAGGCGGTCGAGTACTACCGTAGGATTCTCGCGAGTTCCCCGCTCCCGCTCCTCGACGCGCAGGTCCGCTCCCGACTCATCCGGATGCTCCTCGAAACCGGAGACACAGGCTCCGCGCTCTCGGAAATCACCGCGCTCCGGCGGCTCATCTCGTTGGAGCCCAGTCTCAAGTCGCTCGAGCCGGAGATCCTCTACTCCGAGGCGCGGATTCGCGGGGTGGCAAAGGATCCCGGTCCGGCGCTCGATCTTTTCGATCGCCTCGTGATGGCGTATCCGGGCTCGCGGTTCGGCGCCCGCGCGCTCTTGGACGCGGGCGTCTTGCTCGAGAAGCATCGCGACCATGCTGGGGCGCTCGCGCGGTATCGCACGCTCCTCGATCGGGACCCGCCGGATCCGGAAGCGACCCCGGTCGCCGCGTTCCGCCTGGCGATGCTGGAGGATCAGTTGGGGAATTGGGAGGATGCCAAACGGACGCTCGACGGCATCCCGGTGCGATTCCCGACCTCGCGGGCCGCGATCGAGGCGCCTTTCGCGATCGTGGATCACTACGCGAGATCGCGGCAGTTCGATGCGACGAAGCTCGCGCTCCACAGGGCCATTGACACCTATCGGAAGTTGATCGCGAGGGACACCACCTCCGCCTCCTGCACGGCCTACCGGCGGAACATCATGAGAGCCTACGAGGGACTGGAGCTGTGGGACGACGCGCTGTCCGTCGCAGACGAGATGGCGGCCCGCGACCGGGGCGCTGCGGCCACTTCCCATGCCCTCTTCGTGGCCTCGCAGATCGCGGACAAGATTGGGGATAAGAGTTTATCCAACAGCTACTTAAAGAAGATCGTGCTCGAGTACCCGAGATTCCCGTTGCTCGAATTGGTCAAGAAGCGGCTCAGAGGGCGCGGGGCGGGGACGACGGCCGGTTAGGGCGGGTTGGGGGAGAGTGGCCAGGTTTAGGTGAAATGGCGTAAATTTTTCTTGTCACGGCGGAGATACTGGGTTATCATTTGGTCAGTTAAATAGGGTGACGCAAGGGGACGGGAATTTCCTTTCCCCTAGTTGCGTTCGCCGGTGAAGCTGGCATTCAGGTGTCGGCGTCCCAGCAGTCGTGCATTCAATCCTGAGTTTCCTGGGGGGTCTCAAATGCTCCGCAAGTCGCTCATCATCGTCGGGCTGGCTCTCAGCCTGCAAGCAGCGCCCGCTCTCGCGTTTCCGCCGATCGATCTGACAGCCGGTCAGACGGATGTTGTGAGTGCGGTGGACGGCACGATCTGGAGCTCCAACATCACGCAGCCGACCGGCACCGGTGTCTACATGCCGTTCTTGCGCGAGCAGCACAACAACACCGAGGAGGCATTCAACACGGACGCCTCTCCGGTGCCGCTCGACGGCAAAGAGGGGATCTGGACGCATTCCGTCCAGTGGAACACGCTCGCGACGGTCAACATCTCGGGCACCAATTACTATTCGTTCCAGCTCGACGCGAACGAACCGAATGGACCGACCGACGGAACGAAGTCGCTCCTCTCGCTCGACGCGCTCAAGATCTACACGGCTTCGACCGGGAACCTCACCACCCTCACGGGGCAGACGCTTCTCTATAATCTCGACGGTACCTCGGACCAGACCGTCTATATCGACACCCGGCTCAAGCAGGGGAGCGGCACGGACGACGTGACCGTTTACATCCCGACGAGCTTCTTCGCGTCCGTGAACGGGACCGACTTCATGTACTTCTATGCCGCGTTCGGCGGCTCGGACGAGGCGGTCGGCTTCAGCAGCGCGGACGGCTTCGAGGAATGGCGCGCTCTCCAGGGCCCGAGCACCCAGGTGCCAGAGCCGACCACGATGCTGCTGTTCGGGACCGGTCTCGTTGGTTTGGTAGCCTCGAGGGCGAAGTCCCGCCGGAAGAAGTAGAGCAGTCAGAATCTAGTTGGACCCCCCGAGGGCGGTGGCGAAATCCACCGCCCTCTTTTTTGTAACTCTATGTGTCTCAGTGAGTTGATTGTTTTTTTCCCACCCACCCGCTCCGCCAGAGTAGGTGAAAATAATTCGAACATAGGTAAATTATTAGCGTCTCGCCAGGGTAGGATAGTATATAATAAGTGACAGTCGAAGGGGAAAGGCTCGCCGCGTCCAGGGGCGAGGATTCGTGATTGCAGCACGTGAAAAAGTCTCCGCCGTCGCGCTGACGCTGGCGGTGCTGTTCGGCGCCGGCCGCGCGGCCTCCATGCCGCTTGCCAACGTCATCGACCTGCGCGCCGAGGGATCCAGCGAGACGACCGGCAGCGCGAACGGGGCTCTCTTCTATCAGCTCACGAGCCCGCCCACGGGAACGGGCGACTACGATCCGTTTCTGAGGCTCCAGGACGCTCCGATCGAAGAAGCGTTCAATACTGACTACCGGTTCCACGGCCAAGCGCCGCTCGACGCGAAAAGCGATCCGAACTTCACGCGCTCGATGACCCTGGGCTCGCTCCTCTCGATCGAGGTGAACAGCCTCGAGTATTACTCCTTCACGCTCGATCTCGACGAGCCGAACTCCGACGACAAGCGCGACATCTCTCTGGACGAGGTGAAGCTGTACCTCGCAGGGGCTCCCGACCTGAGCAGCCTTGATTC
>JACQPZ010000109.1 GCA_016207265.1 Candidatus Latescibacterota bacterium
AGCTTCCGGGTCGCGTTGTAGTAGACCTGTCCGGGCACGGTGTAGAGCAGGAGGCGCGTCTTCATGCCCTGGAGGTCGCCGAGGTCGAGCGGCAGGAGATCGAAGAAGAGCGTGCGGTCGGTCTGCGTCTTCATCGAGACCATCCGGCCGCGATTGGTCTCCGGAACGCTGTCGTAGATCTTCTCGAGGTTCGTCGTCTTCCCGCTGAGACCCGGCCCGTAGTACACGATCTTCGCGTTGATCTCGCGTCCCGAATAGCTCACCACCACCATGGCGTCGCTCCTCGATTCGATTGGGCGGTCGTTCTGACTGGCGCGAAAGGCCGGACGAGGCGCAGGTGTGCGCCGGTCTAGTCGCGACGAGCACGATACGTGCCAGGCCGCCCTCCGCAGAGACCCCGGGGCGTACCTTTTAAGCAGAGGTTCTGGAGTGGGTTACGTCGAGGAGGAACCCGACCGATGGCCATGGAGCGCGCCGTAGCCCCCGCGGGGCCGCGGAATCATGCACTCCGCACGATCGTTGGCAGATTGCGCGGCTTCAGGCCCTGGGGCTGCGCCGTATCCAGATGCCTTCCCGCTCCTTGATCTGAAGATGGGGAGCGGACGGCTCCGAGACGCTCTCGTAATGTCGGAGCAGCATTTCTTTCAGGATCGGATACTCCGCCGTCGGGAAATAACGGCTCACCCGGCTGAACATCCCGTCCTGGTCCGAATAGCGGACGAGTTGGACCTCCGTGACCCGCTCGTACTGGTTCTCCCCGTAGGCCACCTCGGGTGTCTCGTCCACGTCGAACCAAAGCGACGCGACGCTGCGTGCGACCTCGAAGCGGTGTTTGTTCCGCATCAGGAATTCCCAGAGTCCGAAGATCTCGAGCGGAACGAAGCGGACCGTGGCCGGCCCCGTGGAATCCGGTTTCCGAATCTCGCACCGCACCAGTTTCTGGCTCGCCATCTCAGCCCCCCGTCCTAGAGAACGCTCCGGTCCATGGCATGCGCATTGCAACCACGTGGTCTTGAGGTTTTGGCCGCCGATTCGCAGCGGCGCGCGAGGCGGCGATGTCGGATTCCGCCGGCCACGAGGAGGACGTCATGCGACGAGACCCGCACCATCACTTCCCGAGGCCCGCCGGGCGGCGCCCACCCGAAGTCTATTGCCGGCGCGACAATCGGGTCTACGAAGTCTGTCCGCACGTGGCCGCCGGATCGCGCTGCCGTTGTCTCTACGAGGTCGAGACCGCCGACGCGCTCTTCGAGTCGGAGAATCCCGAGGCGGAGCTCGACCATTGAGCCGTGGCTGAATTCGGCTCGCGCCTGGGTGAAATCGCTCCCCGTCCGGGCGGACTCTAGGCACCCCGACGCGCCAAGTCAAACGAAAGCCGGGCCGTTCTTGACACCGAGCGGAGGCCTCGTGTAGCGTCCACTCGGTGACGGCTTCCTGTGAAGCTCTTTCACGCGAACCGCCAATGCTCCCGGATCTCATCCTGCGCTCCCTGTTCACGATCGTCCCCGTGCTGCCCCCTTCCGCGCTCGCCGCCCTGGCGCGGGTGACCGCGCGCATCGAGTTCCTGGCCTCCTCCGGACGCCGACGCGCCGTTGTCTCGAACTTGAAGCAGATCGCCCGGTCCGGGCACGGATCGGTCGCCCGGCCGCGGGAGGTCCACCGGATCGCGCGCTCCATTTTCGACAGCTACCACCGGTTCCTCGTCGAGTACTTCGGACAGGAAGCGCTTGATGCCGAGGCCCTCGACGGGCGATTCCGGTTTCGCGGGATGGAGCTTGTGTACCGCGCGCTCGCGGAAGGACGCGGAGCGGTGGTCTGCGCGCCGCACTTGGGCAACTGGGAGCTTGCGGCGATCGCGCTCTCGAAGATCGGGTATCGGGTCCACGTCGTGACCGGCGTTCAATTCCGCAAGAGCTGGACCGGATCGATACGCGCGATGAAGGCCCGCCAGCAGATTCTCCTCAGCACGCCGGACGAAGGGTATGCCCCGCTTCTCGCCACGCTCCGCGGCGGCGGCATGGTCGCGCTCCTCACCGACGGGGACGTCTACGTGCGCTCGCTCAACACGCGCTTTTTCGGCCGCGCAATTCCCTTTCCCGCGGGTCCCGCGATTCTGGCGCGGCGCGCCCGCACCCCCATTCTCCACGCGCACGCGGAGCGTGAGCCGGACGGGAGCCACATCCTTTCGTTCGACGGAGTGGAGCACGCCGACCCGGCGCTCCCGTTGGAGGCGGATCTCCACCGTCTCACGAGACGCGTCGCCGAAGCTCAGGAGCGGGCCGTCGCGGCGCACCTCGACCAATGGTGCATCTTTCGCCCGCTGTTCGCGCACTCGGATGCCGCTTAGGATCGCGATCGTCAGTGAGGCGTACCACCCGGCCCTCGGGGGCGTGACCGAGCACGTGGACGCGACCGCGCTCGCGCTTCGGGATCGCGGCCATGAGGTGACCGTGATCACGTCCCGCTTCGCCCGCGGAGGCGATGCCCGCGGGGGCGCGGGAGTCGCCCGCGGAGGCGGTGCCCGCGGGGGCGCCGTCGAGGTGGTCCGCATCGGTCGGAATGTCGTGGTCCCCTTCAACGGCGCCGAGAGCAACGTGAGCGTCGGGTTCGGGCTCAAGCGAAAGCTCGCCGCCGTGCTGAGCGAACGGAATTACGATCTCGTGCATGTCCACTGTCCCCTCTCCCCGAC
>JACQPZ010000115.1 GCA_016207265.1 Candidatus Latescibacterota bacterium
ACGTAGATGTACTTCAGCGTTTCGAAATCCTCCCGATCCCGGAACACCGTCCAGGAGAGTCCGATCAGAACCTCGCTCACGTAGAGAAAGAACGTGTTCCCCAGAAACAGGAACCGAAAGGTCTCGGGATCGGCGCCGCCGCGCGAGACGACCTGGACCATGAAGAAGAGGATCAGCGTCGTGGCGAGCGGCTTCGCGACCGCGTAGGACATGAAGAGGATCGGGTCGGCCCAGTTCGCCTCGACCTGCCAGCCGAGCCACGCGGACGCGCGCAGCACCTGGGCGAGTCGTTTCACGTCAGTCGCCCCGCAGCGTGAGCCGGCCCTCGCGCTTGCCGAGATTCTCCATGGTGCGAAGCGAGACCCGGGCGAGGTAGAGGAAGACCACGGTCAACGCGATCTGGATCGGAGGGATCCACCGGAGCGGAAGGAGGCCGTGCGCAGCCGGGCCGTAGAACACCTGCCGGATTCCGTCGAGTCCCAGCGTCACCGGAAGCACCGACGCGAGCACGCCCACCAGGAGGCCCAGCGCGCTCACCGGAAAGTAGAATCCCGAGAGGAGGTAGACCGGCTCCTGGAAGAGGGTCACCGTATGCCAGACTTCCCTCCCCCAGAGGAGGAATAGGCTGCTCAGGATCATCCCCAGGCTGTACGCGGCCCCCAGGGTGAGCACGAACAATCCGAAGGCCGGGAACGCGCGCTCCAGCGGCAGCGAGACCTGAAACAGGAGGATGCCGCCCGCGAGGATCGCCGCGGCTCGGGTCGTCGTCATCACCATCCCGCCGAGGGCCATCCCGAGCAGGATCGACATCCGGGAAACGGGCGTGATCATGTAGAGCTGAAGCTGCCCCTGCTCTTTCTCCCAGAAGAACTGGCTCGCCATGCTCCAGAGGACGTTGTTCCAGTAGGCGATCATCGCCCCGCCCAGCACGACGAAGCCCTCGTACTCACGCGGCGCGTGGAGCCCGCGATAGACCATGACGAACGCCGTCATCGCGAGAAAGGGGAACAGGGTCTCGCCGACGATCCACGAGCGCTCTCGAAACGTGGCGCGCACCCGCACGTCCGCGCGCGCGACGACCGCGTCCACGTTCATGGCGAGCCGCGACCGGAAGCTCCGCTCGTGCCGCCTTTCCTCAGGCGGAGCCGGCATCGACGGCCTCCTCATCGGCGAGCCCGCGGCCGACGTGGTGGATGAACACGGTCTCGAGCGTGGGCTCCATCTTGGTGAGATGGAGCACCGAGCGGCGGAGCGCCTTGAGCCTCGCCAGGACCTCGCCGATCCGATCGTCCTCGTCCACGACGACCCGCAGCTCCGTCGCGCCGGTCGCGGGATGCGCGTGATGGGAGACCGAGCGGACGCCGCGAATCTCGCGCAGCGGATCAAGATCGTCGCCGGTGGCGCTCAACTGGATCTCGAAGACCGGCTCGGCCGGAACGGCCCGCTTGAGCGCGCTGGGCGTATCGAGCGCCAGGATCCTCCCGTGGTCGATGATCGCCACACGCCCGCAGAGCTCGTCCGCCTCGACCATGTAGTGCGTCGTGAGAAGCACGGTACGCCCGGGGCGCTCCCGAACCCAGCGCGCGATGAACGCGCGCACGTCGCGGGAGGCCTCCACGTCGAGCCCCAGCGTCGGCTCGTCCAGGAACACGATCTCGGGATCGCTCATGAAGCCGCGGGCAAAATTGAGCTTCTGCCGCATTCCGGTCGAGAGATTGGAAAGGCGCGTATCCGCCTTCTCCGCAAGGCCCGTGACCCCGAGCAGCTCGTCCGCGCGTCTCCGGGCCTCGCCGCGCGGGACGCCGTAGAACTGCGAGAAGAGATGGAGCGTCTCCCGCACGGTGAGGATGCCGTAGCCCGAGCTGTCTCCTCCGGAGACCAGGTTGATTCTCCTGCGCACCGCCAGGGGCTCGGCCGCGACGTCGTAGCCCGCGACCGAGGCCCGGCCGCTCGTCGGAAGAAGAAGCGTCGTGAGGATCTTGATCAGGGTGCTCTTCCCGGCGCCGTTCGGTCCGAGGAGCCCGAAGCACTCGCCCGCGTGCACCACGAGATCCACGCCGTCCAGCGCGCGGACCTCCCTTGCCCGCTGCCGCGCGCGGAAGTGCCGCGTAAGCGCCTGGGTCTCGATCGCGGCGTCTGCGCGGATCAAAACGCCTCCCCGACCGAGACCACGGCGCGCGGCTTCCAGCGCTTCTCTCCGGGAGCGGGCGGCGTGCGGAAGACGGGAACATCCACCCGCACGAGAAGCCGGTTTCGGATCAAAGGCTTCGTGCGGAGCCCCGCGCCGAAATCGACCGCCATGTCGCGGAGCAAATCGTTGCCGTCCGCGCCAACCTTCCCGAAGTCGAGAAAGAGGCCGGATCGGAGATCGAGAACCGGGATTCGGAATCGCTTGGCGCCGGGGACCCAAGCCGGAAGGAACCCGGCCGAGCGGGATTCCACGTTCACGGCGAAGAGCGCCTTTCCCGACGGCCTCTCCTCCGCGAACCCGCGTACGTTGCCGTCCCCGCCGAGGGCGGCGGTCCAGCGGGTCGGGATCGTCCCCCGCGAGCGAAACCACCGGCTCCCCCATTCCCTGCGCGGCCCCGCGCCCGCGAGATAGAAACGCTCCTCGGGCGGGATCGAAGCGCCCCGGACGCGGCCGAAGACGGCCCGGAGCGAAAGAGGGAGCGCCGGCATCGCGCTCACGGTGGCGGTCGTCACGGCGTAGAGCGAGCCGTAGGAGACGCGGTCCGCAAGGAGCGCGGATCGAAGCCTCGCCGAGCCGCTCCACTGAACCCGGCGATACGTTCGCGACACGGCAATCGCCGCTCCCAGGTTGGAGTGGCCGCCCGCCAACCACTCGGCGGGACGGCGCGGCACGCCGGCGTCGAAGAGCCGATCCTGATCCACACCGACCTCCGCCTTCCAGCGGAACCCCCGCTCGATCCGCGATCCGAGGTCCTTCTCCAGCGAGACGGCCCACCCCTGATGCCCGTCGATGTCGTATGCCCGCACCCGCGCCACCCCGCGCGGGTCCGCCCTGAGCGACCGAAGACGGCCTTCCAGATCGAAAAAGCCGCGCGTGCGCCGGGCCCCGATGCCCAGGAGCCCCTTGAGCCCGCGCTCCCACCGGATCGTCGCTGCGTCGAACGCGGCGCCGAGCTGAACCCCGTTCTTCGACTGGTACCAGGCGTCCGGGCGCCATAAGACAGCCGTTCGATCGAGCGGAAGGGGGATCGGACCCAGGTTGTCGAGCATGGCGCGGACCCGCGGCCAGCGGCTCGTTCGATTGTCGCTGCGGGAGAGATCGGGCAGGATGAGGTCCGGATCCAGCTCCGCCGACCGGGGCTCGAAGGGCACGGTCGTCCGGTACACCGCGGCGCCGCCCGCGTTCACAAACGCCTCGCGGGGAACGGTCCGGCGCGCCTCGTTCCCCGCGCCGTCGCGGATGGCCACGACCACGGGCGGATCGATCCCGCCGCGCGACTCAAGCGCGATCTCGACGCGGAACGAATCGGGCGCCTCGCCCGGAGACGACATGCCCTCTCCCGCGCGCGCCGTCTCGAGCGGGAAGGAGCGGACTCCGCGAAGCCCGAGATCCACGGCGTCGGTCCGCCGAAACCATCCGTCGAAGAACCAGTCGAACGAGCGGCCGAGCGCGCGATTCATCGCGGCGAAAAAATCCTCGGCGTACGGATGGTGGAACCGCCAGGTCAGGAAGTACTCGCGAAAGGCCCGGTCGAAGCGGGACTCGCCGGCCAGCGCGCGGAGCGTCCAGAGGCCGGTGCTCGCCTTGTCGTAGACGGACCGATAGTAGGCGGCCGGATTCTTGAACCGGTCCGAATGCGTGACGATCGGCTCTTCCATCCCCCGGGCCTGGAATTCGAGATAGTTCCGGCGCACGATCGTCCGCGAATCGTCCTCGGGATACATCCACCGCGGGCGCCTCCCGGGCACCGTGGTGTTTCCCCGAGGGCCGTAGAGGGCCTCGACGACCGCCGTCTCGGCGTACGTCGTGAGGCCTTCGTCCAGAAACGCCTGCGCGGTCTCGTTGCTCCCCACCATCCCGTAGAACCAATTGTGCGCCATCTCGTGGGCCACCACTTCCTCGATCCGCCGGGAGTGCTCGTCCTTGTACCGCTGGGAGATCCAGACGATGTTCGGAAACTCCACGCCGCCCGCCCCGATCGGCTCCTCGACGATCGAGAACCTGGGATAGGGATATGGACCGAAGCGCTCCTGCATCGCGTCCATCATCCGGGCGCCGATCGCCGCGAGATCCCACCAGCGCCTCATGTCCTGTGCGCGGTGGAACGTGTGGATCTCGACACCGCCGGTCCGCGCGCGCCGCCAGATCCACCGCTCGTCGCAGGCCCACGCGAAGTCGTGGACCGAGTCGGCGTGGATCACCCACGTGCGGGGCGCTTCGTACGCGATGCGGGCCGCCGAGTCGGAGGGCGCCTTGAAGCGGCTCATGTCGCAGATGGTCACGGCGGAATCCCCCGGAGCCTTGAGGCGCGTCAGGACGGAATCCGGAAGCGCCTCCTCGGGATTGCGGAGCGTTCCCGTGTGCGCGAGAAGGAAGCTCCCGGGGAGCGTGAGGCGCACGTCGAACGATCCGAAATCACCGTAGAACTCCGACCCGAGATGCTGCTCGTGGTGCCATCCGTAGCGGTCGTACACGCATATCTTGGGATACCAGTACCCCGCGAAGATCCCTCGACCGGAGCGACCCATCCGCTCCCGGAGATCCGGGATCCGCGACCGAAACGAGAGCGCCAAGGCGACGCTGTCCCCGCCGGCGAGCGGGCGCGGAAGCGGGATCCGCATCACGGTATCGTCGATCAAGGCCCGCAGGGAGTCGCCCCCGACGATCGCGACGCGCTCGATCCACTGCCCGCCCTGGCGCTTGGGGGCGAGGTTCATGATCCGCCAGTCTTCGTTCGCCGCATCGAATCGCGCGCGGTTCGAGCCCGGGCGGAACGCGTTCAGGTAGAGATGGAAGTAAATCTCGCCGAGCGTGTCGGGAGACTCGTTCCAGTAGGTGAGGGTCTCCTGGCCCGCGATCTCGAAGCGGGCGGGATCGTAGGAGGCGGAGATGACGTACGCGACGCGCTGTTGCCACCCGGGGACTCCGGGGGAATGCTCGGCGCGCGCCGCGGCGTGGGGCGCGGAGATCGAAACGACCGCAAGCGCGAGAGCGGTCCGGCGGGCGAGGCCGGAGCCGCTCACTTGCCGAGGAGCCGCTTCAAGGCCTCGCGGCCTTTCTTCAGAGGATCGGACGCACCCGAGTCGGCGGTCTCAGACGGCGCGGCGCGGCCCGAATCCGCGGGCTGCCCCGACTTCGCGCCGCCCGTGAGCCGCCCCGTGAGCTCGGAGCCCAGCTTCTCCCGGAGCTGCTTCCCCATGATCTCGAGCGCCCTGCCGGGCGCGATCGAAACGGTCGGAGCGCGATCGCTCCCGCCGATCTTCACCTCGATCGGGACCCGGCCCTGCTCGTCGCGGGCGAGCCTCGCGATCTCGCGGAGGGTCCCTCCCCCCTGGAAGCGGCTCGGCGCGAGCCGGAGGAGGAGGCTCAGGTCCAGCGAACGGTCCAGACCCACGGAGCCGGTCATCTCGGCCAGGTCGGCGCCCATGTCGCAGTGGATCCGGTCCAGCATCAGCCGGCCTGCCGCGATGCGCAGCGAGTGCGTGAGCGTTTGAAACGCCACGTCCCGTTGCTCGGCGAGCCCGAGCGATCCGGTCAGCTTGCTGAGGGTCGGGCTGGGGAGGATCTTCCCCTGCTCGACGGTGCCGTTCAACGAGCCGACGAGCGAATCACCCGCTTGCGGTCCCGGGAATCCGGGTCCGCTCAGGTCCACCACCCCGCTCAGGAGTCCTGAGATCGCCGACTTGAACGGAAGCGTCCCCGACGCGACCTCCTCGACCGGCGCGCGCTTCACGTCGAGGTGGAGCGAGTATCGCGGACTCGCGAGGAGGGACCTGAGATCGAGCGCGCCCTCCAGCGTTCCGGTCCCGATCGCTCCTCGGATCGGAGCGACCGCGACGTTCGTTCCGTCGAATCGGACCGGCGCGGTGAGATTCTTCACACGCATCCCACCCGAGCGCAGCTCTCCGATCTCGACGGCGGCGTCGAAGGACCGGAGCGGAACCGGAGGAGGGGGCGCCGCGTTGGCGGCGGGCTTTGCGGGAGCCGCGCCTCCAGCCGTCGGAGCCCATTCCTCGGCGATCAGCCGGTCGAGCGCGATCCGGAACGTGCCCGTGCCGAGCGGCTTTCCCTGGACGAGCGTTCCCGTGACGTTCGCGGTGGTCGAGCCGACGCTTAAGCGGAGCGAGCGGACGTCGGCCGAGATCTCGTTCCCCTCGACGTGGAACTCGAGTCCGCGCAAAGGCCGCGCAAGCCCCTGGACGGTTCCGTTGATTCCCTTCCCCTTCACGACCCAGCGGACTCTCGGCTCGGCGGGAGGCCGAAGCTCGAACGTCGCGCGGCATTCCAGGTCTCCCGACTTCCACGAGGGAGCGTTCGGCACGAGGCCGTTGAGCCGCGCCGCGGGAGCCCGCACGAGCAGGACACCGCTCGTGGCGCCGCCGGGCGCCATCGATCCCTCCGCCTCCACCGTGAGCGCGACGCCGGAGCCCTCTCCCTTCGCGTTCCCCGTGAACGTCCGGTCGGGGTGCGACGTGAAGACCGCCTCGAGGCGGTCCAGCGCGAACTCGTTCGCTCCGGCCTTGATCGAGAGCGGCTTCACGGTGACGGTCCCGCCCATGGCGAGGGCCGACGCGGACCCGCTCGCCGCGAGATCCCACGACGCGGTTCCGTTCCACGCGGCCGGCGATTTGGCCGCGAGCGCCTTCCACGCCCGATCTCCCGAGCGGATCTCCTGAGGCTTCCCCCGGAGCTTGAGATCGACCCGGACGTCCGGCCGCGGGCCGTCCTCGACGAACCGGAGCGTTCCGTCGAGCGCGCTCTCGAGCGGGCCCAGCGTCACCGAGCCGCGCGTGACGCGAAGCTCCCGCTCCCGACCCTTGGCTTCGAGCGCCGCGTCGAGGACGAACGGAGCGGGGAGCGCCACGTCCACCTCGCGCGCGGACGGCTTCCAGAAGAGGCTCTCCGCCCGCGCCGAGATCCGGATGGCGGAGGGCGCCCCGAGCGCTCCCGCGATCTCCGTGTGCCCCGACACCCCTTTGAGCTCGCTCCCTCCGCCCAGCGGATCCCGGGTCCGGACGTTCAGATTCTCGAACTCGAGGCGCGGGAGGAGGAGCGCGGCTTGGGCTGCGCCGGCGCCTCCCGCGCTCGATCCCCGCTCGGCGGGCGCGGCGACCCCCTGGTCGAGCATCGTGACCCATGCGTTTCGGACGCGGGCGGCGGAAATCTCGACGCGGCGGAACAGGAGCGGAAGGAGCTTCATCCGGAAGAAGACCTCGTTCACGCGGGCGTCCATCGTGGGACCTCCGGTCGCCGGCACGCGGACCGTGAGCCCCTCGAGCCTCACGCCGATCGCGAGCCCCTCGAAGCG
>JACQPZ010000112.1 GCA_016207265.1 Candidatus Latescibacterota bacterium
CAAGTGGGTCATCTCGATGGGCGCGTGCGCGTCGTGTGGCGGCGTCTTCAACGACTACGCCATCGTTCAGGGCGTGGACACGGTCGTCCCCGTGGACGTCTACGTCCCCGGCTGTCCGCCGCGTCCCGAGGCGCTGATCTACGGGATCATGAAGCTCCAGGAGAAGATCGACCGGCAGCGGCTGAAGCCCGCTTCCCCCGCCGAGGCCGTCTCGGAGGCTGCACCCGGCTCCAGCACCGCCACCGTCTGATTCGAATGTCCACGGCGACCGCTCCCGAATTCAAGACCATCACCATCAACATGGGGCCGCAGCACCCTTCTACGCACGGGGTGCTCCGGCTCGTGATCGAGCTGGACGGGGAGACCGTGGTCGGCCTCAAGCCGGTGATGGGCTACCTCCATACCGGCATGGAAAAGATCATGGAGTCGATGACCTACCACAAGTCGATCACCGTGACCGATCGGATGGACTATCTCTCCCCGCTGGGGAACAACATGGCCTACGTCGGCGCGGTCGAGAAGCTCATGGGCCTCGAGATTCCGGAGCGCGCCCAGGTCCTCCGCCTCATCCTCCTCGAGCTGACGCGGATCTCCTCGCACCTCGTGTGGCTGGGGACGCACGCCATCGACCTGGGCGCGATGAGCGTGTTCCTCTATTGCTTCCGCGAGCGCGAGAAGCTGCTGGACGTGAACGATATGATCGCGGGATCGCGCCTGACGCCGAGCTATTTCCGCGTGGGCGGATTCTTCCAGGACGTGCCCGACGCGTTCGTTCCCCACGTCCGCCGATTCCTGGAAGAGTTTCCCAAGGCGCTCGGGGAGTATCAGAATCTGCTTACCAAGAACCGGATCTGGACCAAGCGGACCATCGGGGTCGGCCTGATATCCGCCGAGCAGGCGATCGATCTCTGCGTCACCGGGCCGACCCTGCGCGGAAGCGGCGTGCCCTACGACGTCCGGAAAGCGCAGCCCTACTGCGGCTATGAGACCTACGACTTCGAGATCCCGCTCGGCCGAAACGGAGACGTCTATGACCGCTACCTGTGCCGCGTCGAGGAGATGAAGTGGTCGCTCTCGATCGTCCGGCAGGGGCTCGACCGGCTGAAGCCGGGGCCGGTCCGCTGCGACAATCCCTATCTCTTCCCGGCCGATCGCACCGACGTGAAGCGGAACATGGAGGAGCTGATCTACCACTTCAAGATCATGAGCGAAGGCTACCGGCCCCCGCCGGGGGACGCCTATTTCTCGGTCGAGTCGCCCAAGGGCGAGCTGGGCTTCTACGTGGTCAGCGACGGAACGCCACTCCCGTACCGTGTGCGCGTAAGGCCGCCCTCGTTCATCAATCTCCAGACGCTCGAGCGCATGTGCCTCGGCCGGATGGTTGCCGATACGGTCGCGTGCATCGGGAGCATCGACATCGTGCTCGGCGAGGTGGACCGCTAGCCATGACCGTGAACGGATCGGTGCTCTTGAAGACGGTCCACCTGCCCGAATCCCACACCCTCGCCGTGTACCGGAAGCACGGCGGGTACGAGGCGCTTGCCCTGGCGCTCCAGAAGCAGCCCGACGAGATCATCGACATGGTCAAGCGCTCGGGGCTCCGCGGGCGGGGCGGCGCCGGGTTCCCCACGGGCACGAAATGGGGCTTCGTCCCCAAGGCGACCGACAAGCCGAAGTACATGTGCGTGAACGCGGACGAGAGCGAGCCGGGCGCCTTCAAGGACCGGATCATCTGCCAGAAGGATCCCCACCAGCTCCTCGAGGGGACCTTGATCGGGTCCTATGCGATCGGCGCGAGCCGCGCGTACGTCTACGTGCGCGGAGAATTCGCATTCGAGGCAGGGCGGATCCGCGAGGCGATCGATGAAGCCCGCAAGGCGGGGCTCATCGGGAAGAACATCTTGGGCTCCGGGTGGTCCTGCGAGGTCTCGGTCTACCTGGGCGCGGGCGCCTACATCTGCGGCGAGGAGACGGGTCTCATCCAGTCCATCGAGGGAAAGCGCGGGGAGCCGCGGCTCAAGCCGCCCTTTCCGGCCGTCGTCGGCCTCTTCGGCTGCCCCACGGTCGTGAACAACGTCGAGACCTTGGCGTGCGTCCCGCACCTCGTGAGCCGCGGGTGGGAGTGGTTTGCGGGGATCGGCACCGAGCGGAACACGGGCCCCAAGCTCTACGGCTTGAGCGGGCACGTGAACCGTCCCGGGATCTACGAGCTTCCCATGGGAACGCCCCTGCGCGAGCTGATCGAGAGCCACGGAGGCGGCGTCCCGGGCGGGCGTGCCGTGAAGGGGGTCATCCCGGGCGGAGCGTCCTGCCCGGTCCTGCGCGGCGACGAGATCGACGTCCCGATGGACTTCGACTCCTTGACCCGCGCCGGATCCCTGTTCGGGACGGGGACCCCGATCGTCATGGACGATACGACCTGCATGGTGCGCGCGGCGTGGATCACCGCCCGGTTCTTCGCGCACGAGTCGTGCGGCCAATGCACGCCATGCCGCGAGGGCTGCGGATGGCTCGAGCGGATCCTCGTGAAGATCGAGCGCGGCCAGGGGGAGGAGCGCGACCTGGACGTGCTTCTTTCCGTGACCGACCAGATCGAGGGGAACACGATCTGCGCGCTGGGCGACGCGGCCGCATGGCCCGCGCGCGGATTCGCGAAGAAGTACCGGGACGAGTTCCTGCAGCACATCCGCGAGAAGCGCTGCCCGCTCGGCGGCGGCTCGCTCCACTAGGGGACGCGATGGCATCCGTGAAGCTCAAGGTGGACGGCCGCGAGGTCGTGGTCGAGAAGGGCACGAACCTGATCGAAGCCTCCAAGCAGGCCGGCGTCTTCGTCCCTTCCTTCTGCTACCACCCCGGGCTCCCGGTCGTGGGCGTCTGCCGCATCTGCCTCTGCGAGGTCGAGGGGCGCCCGAAGCTTGTGGCCGGATGCGCGACTCCGGTCGAGGAGGGAATGCACATCATCACACGGTCGGCCAAGGTGGCCGAGGCGCGCCGGGCCGTCATGGAGTTCCTGCTCATCCATCATCCGCTCGATTGTCCCTCGTGCGACAAGGGCGGCGAGTGCACGCTGCAGGACTATACGATCCAGATGGGTCCTTCGCGGAGCCGGTTCACGTTCGAAAAAAACACGTGGCCCGAGGAGGACGTCGGCGGAAAGCTCATCCTCAACAAGAACCGATGCATCCTGTGCCTCCGGTGCGTGAACCTCTGCAAGGACGTCGCCGGAGTCGACGAGATCGCGGTGCTGAGCCGCGGCGAGCACACGTACATCGGAACCGTGGACGGGCGGAAGATCGAGAACGAGCTGGCGGGGAATATCGCCGACATCTGCCCGGTCGGCGCGCTCACCAGCAAGGATTTCCGGTTCCAGTCGCGGCCGTGGGAGCTCAAGAACACTCCCTCGGTATGTCCGCTCTGCTCGAAGGGCTGCAACGTCGTGGTCGGCTACCACCCGAGGCGGAACGAGATTCTCCGGATCACGGCGCGCACGAACATGGACGTGAACCAGTGGTGGATCTGCGACCGCGGACGCGGCGGCTTCCACTTCATCCACGATCCGAACCGGATCGTGGTGCCCGTCCAGCGCGCCGGAGGAACGGCGCGGACGGTCGCGTGGAACGCGGCGCTTCCCGAGATCGCGCGCGCGCTCCGCGGCGTCGTTCAGCGCCACGGACCCGCCGCGGTGGGCGTCCTCGGATCGGCCGAGCTGACCAACGAGGAGTGCTATCTCACGCGGGCCGTGTTCCGGGACGGGCTGAACGTGCCGAACGTCGATTTCCCGGCGCGGCCCCAGCCGGAGGTCACGTACGCGAGATTCACGATCGAGGGGGACCAAAACCCCAACACGCGCGGCGCGCGCCTGTGCGGCGTCGCGCCGGGCCCCCTGGGGCTCGGCGTGAACGAGATGATCCGCGCCGCGGCCGCGGGAACGATCCGGGCGCTCTTCTTCCTCCGCGGCGGCCCGCTCGAGCGGTTCGGGGATCCCGCGATCGTGGAGCGGGCGCTCCGCCAGGCCGAGCTCGTGGTCGTGCTGGATCTCCTCCCGTCGCCGGTCTCGGATCGCGCGCATTGGGTGCTCCCGGGCGTGAGCTTCGCCGAGAAGGACGGCACCTTCACGAATTCGAGCGGCCGCGTGCAGCGGATCCGGAAGGTGCTCACGCTCCGGGGCGACACGCGGGAAGACTGGCGGATCCTGCAAGATCTGGGCCGCGCCCTTCACGTCCTCCCGTCGGCCGATCCCGATCCGGAGCGCATCTTCATCCGCCTCGCGCAGTCGATCCCGGCGTACTCGGGGCTTACGTACGCATCCGTGGGAGAGTTGGGTGCGCCGATCGCCCCCGCGACGGCGGACGTCGCCGTGGGGTGACGCCCGGCGACGCCGCGCGCTCCTCCTCGCGCTTCCCAAGACCGATCTCCACGTCCACCTCGACGGCTCGATCCGTCCGTCCACGCTCTTCGCGCTGGCCCGGGAGCAGGGGGTGGCGCTTCCCGTTCGAGGCGAAGCCGAGCTCAAGCGGTTCCTCGACCGGTTGACGGCGGGCGTCAGCCTGCCCACGTATCTCAAGGCGTTCGATCTGACGCTCTCCACCCTGCAACAGGCGCCGGCGCTGGAGCGCGCGGCGTTCGAGCTGGCGGAGGACGCCCACCGCGAGAACGTGCGCTACATGGAGGTCCGCTACTGTCCCGCGCTTCACACGAAGCGCGGCCTCACGCTCTCGGACACGGTGGACGCCGTCGCCCGCGGGCTCGATGCGGCCGGCCGGCGCTACGGCATCCAGACCGGGACGATCGTCTGCGGCATTCGGCACCTGAGCCCGAAGCTCTCCCTTGAGCTCGCCGACTTGGCCGTGGCATACATGGGGCGCGGCGTCGTGGGCTTCGACCTGGCGGGAGCGGAGAAGGATTATCCGGCGAAGGCGCACCGGGAGGCCTTCGACCGGGTGCTGCGCAACAACGTCAACGTGACGGTCCACGCGGGAGAAGCGTTCGGGCCGGGAAGCATCCGGCAGGCCCTCCATTACTGCGGCGCGCACCGCATCGGCCACGGGACGCGGCTGCGCGAGGATCCGATGACGCTCGACTACGTGAACGACCACCGGATTCCGCTCGAGATGTGTCTCACGTCGAACGTGCAGACGCGCGCCGTGTCCGGTCTGCGCGAGCATCCGTTCCGCGAGTATTTGAAGCTCGGCGTGCGCGTCACGCTGAACACCGATAACCGGCTCGTCTCCTCGACGACCATGACGGACGAGCTCGACCGGGCGGTCCAAACCTTCGCAATGGGCCCCGGCGACGTCCGGCAAGTCCTGATGAACGGATTCAAGTCCGCGTTCGTGCCGTTCCGGAGCAAAGGCGGCCTCCTGCGCCGGGCGATCGCCGAGATGGACGCCGTGCTCCGAGGCGCGAAGATTCCCAAGGCGGAATCCGAGCGCGACCTTCTGTGATCGGGAGCATCCAAAGCCGCAGGGACGCGCTTGAACGGGCCGGCCGTGTTCACTAATATGGAGCGGATGAGGAGCCGACGATGAACCAGATGGGTCGTGCCGCAGGGCCGCTGCGCTCCGTTTCGGGGCGGTTGAGCCCCGTTCCTATCTTGCAGGTGGCCACGGGTTTCTGGGCGAGCCAGGCGCTCTTGAGCGCGGTCGATCTGCGGGTGTTTTCCATCCTCTTCTCAGGCCCCAAGACCGCTCCCGAGGTCGCCGCAGAGGTAGGCGGCGATCCCGCCGCGATGGAAGCCCTCCTGGACGCAAACTGCGCGCTGGGCTTCGTGCATCGAAGCGGGGACCGGTACCGGAACGACGAGGTTTCGAACGCGTACCTGGTCGAGGGCTCGCCCGGCTCGTACGTGGATCTCGTCCGCTTCATGCGGGACCCGCTCTTCGGGCTCTGGCTTTCGTTGAAGGAAACGGTCACGAGCGGCACTCCGCCGGTCGATCCCGCGACGATGGACGCGGTGGAGACGGCCCTCGCCCGCGCCTTCCACAACGGCGCCTACGCGTCGATGACCCGGGTCGCGGAGATTCTCGATATCGAGTTCAGCGCGTACTCGCGCATCCTGGACATCGGGAGCCACACGGGGGCGGGCGCGCTCTGCCTCGCGCGGCGCTATCCGCAGATCCAGGCGACGCTTCTCGACCGGCCCGTCTTCCGCGGACTCGCGGAGGAGTTCATCCGGACGACGAAGCTCGAGGATCGCGTGACCTTCTCGGAAGGGAAGCCCGACGACGGAATCCCGGGCGGCGAATACGACCTGGTGCTCCTGTCCCACCACCTCTCGCGCCGGAGCCGGCCGGATCTCCCCGCCATCCTCGGTTCGGTGGCGCGATCGCTACGCGCCAAGGGGATGCTTCTCGTGACGGAGTTCCTCCTGGAGGACTCGCGGTCCGAGCCCCGGGAGGCCGCGCTCTATAGGCTGAACGTCGTGGCGAGCTACGGCCCGAGCTTCGCCGGAGCCCTCACGCGCTCGGAACTCTACGCGCTGCTCCAGCAGACGGGATTCACAGGGGTGGACATGGTGGGTCTTCCCATGTTCGGGATCACGGCGATCACCGCGTCCAAGGCCTGAGCCGTGCGGGTCGAGCGGTTTTCGGTCGGCCCGCTCGACAACAACCTCTATCTCCTGACGGCCGCGGACACGCGCGAAGCCATCGTCGTCGATCCCTCGATCGAGAGCGACGGCGTGCTCGAGCTGATCGAGCGTCGCGGGCTTGAGGTGAAGCGCATCCTCCTCACGCACGCCCATATCGACCACATTCTCACGGTGAAGCGGTTCCACGACGCGACGGGAGCCCCGGTGTGGCTCCACCCGGACGACGCGCCGCTCTACGAGCGCGGGGACATCCAGGCGGTCTCGATCGGAGTTCGATGGCCGGGCTCGGTGCCCGTCGGGCACTGGATCGCGGACGGCGAAGACGTCGGGCTCCCGGGCCTCGAGGTCCGTGCACTCCACACGCCGGGGCATTCCCCCGGGAGCGTGACCTACGTCACGCGCGACGGCCTCATCGTCGGGGACGTTCTCTTCCGCGGCTCCGTGGGCCGCGTGGATCTTCCGGGCGGCGACTGGGACACGCTCGTCCGGTCGGTCCGGGACCGGCTGTTCCGCCATCCCCCGGAGACCCGAGTCTGTCCGGGCCACGGCCCGGAAACGACCATCGGCGTCGAGATGCGGACGAACCCCTTCGTGGGCGAGCACGCGCTCGATCGGGCTTGAGGCTCTGATGCGGGAGCGCGCCGACGCGCTGATCATCGGAGGAGGCGTCATCGGCGCGAGCATCGCCTACAACCTCGCGCTCCGCGGCCTGAAGCCCGTCGTGTTCGAGCGGAGCCTCCTCGGATCGGGAAACACCGGCCGCTCGGCGGGCGGCATCCGCGCGCAGTTCACCACCGAGGTGAACATACGCCTCTCCCTCTATTCGATCGCTTTCTTCGAGCGGTTCCGGGAAGCGCTCGGGGCGGATGCCGAATTCCACCGGGTCGGCTATCTGTTTCTCGCGACCACTCCGGAGCACTGGAAGCACTTCCAGGACCGCGTCGCGTTCCAGCGCCGCTTCGGCGTACAGGTCTCGCTCCTGACCGCGAAGGAGGTGACGGCGCGGTGGCCGTTCCTCAGAGCCGACGACCTTCGAGGCGCCACGTTTTCCGACCGGGACGGCTTCGCCGGCCCCTACGAGGTCACGGTCGCGTTCGCGAACGCGGCGAAGCAGCGCGGCGCCGTGTTCCAGGAGCAGGCCGAGGTCGGCGGAATCATGGCGGAACGGGGGGTCGTGACGGGGCTCCGGACGTCCCTGGGCGATTTCTCCTCGAACGTCGTCGTCGTAGCCGCTGGACCCGAGACTCCCGAGCTTGTGCGGCCGCTCGGGATCGAGGTGCCGGTCGTCCCGTACCGCCGTCACCTCTACATGACCGAGACATTTCCGGACATCCCGGACGGGATTCCCTTCATCATCGATTCGGGCACGGGACTCTACTTCCGCAAGGAGACCGGCGGGTTGATGCTGGGGATGGTGGACAAGACGGATCCTCCGACATTCAGCATGAACGTGGACGACGGCTACCTCGAGAAGCTCGTGGAGGCCGCCCTGATGCGAGTCCCGGTCATGGAGAAGGCGAACATCCTGAACGGCTGGGCCGGGCTCTACGACACCACACCCGACCACCACGCGATCCTGGGACGGGTGGACGAGGTCCGGGGTCTCTATCTCGCGGTCGGATTCAGCGGCCACGGGTTCATGCACAGTCCCGCCGTCGGCGCGGCGCTCTCGGAGCTGATCCTGGACGGTGCCTCCCGCTGCGTGAACATCGACGCGCTCAGCATGAACCGATTCGCGGCGGGGGCCGTCGTGGAGGAGACCAACGTCATCTGACCTCGAAAGGCTCCTCTATCCGACGGCGCTCTACCGGGACTTCCTGAGCGCACCCGACCGGGTACGCGACGTGTACCCGGTCGATTTCCGCACCCCTGCGCTCTTCGCCCGGTCCACCGCCGCACGGGACTTTCCGGCGGCACGGCGCGCCGCGACGGTGTCGCTCCTGCGCCAACAGGCGGAGCGTTGGGGATTCCTCGACGCGTCGCGCGCCTCGCTGGACCGTCTCGCGCGCGAGGACGCGCTCGCCGTGGTCGCGGGCCAGCAGCCGGGCCTCTTCGGCGGCCCGCTCTACACCGTGTACAAGGCCCTGACGGCGATCGCGGTCGCGCGGGAAACAGAGCGCGCGGCCGGAAGGCCGGTCGTTCCGATCTTCTGGATTGCCGCGGACGATCACGACTTCGAGGAGATGCGCCGCGCCTACCTGAGCGACGGTGCGCCGGACCCCGGCGTCCTGGAATACCCGCTCGACGCGGTGCCGCGCGGAGCCTCCGTGGCGCGCGTGCCGCTGGGCGCGCCGATCGAGGATCTCCTGCGCTCGGTCGAAGCGAGCCTTCCTCCGTCCGAGTTTCGCGCGGAGGCGATGGCACGTCTTCGTGGCGCCTACGTGCCGGGCCGCGGGTGGGCGGACGCGTTCGCCCGGCTTACGGGGGCGTGGGTCGTCCCGTACGGGGGGCTCGTGTTCGACCCCACGGACGCCGAGGCCAAGCGGCTCGCGCTCCCCGTGTTCGAGCGCGAGATCGACCTCGGCGCGCGCTCGTCGCAGGTCGCATCCGAGCGCGGCGCGGACCTGGAATCCCGCGGGTACCACGCTCAGATCGCCCGCTCCGGGGACGAGATCAACCTCTTCTGGCACGGGGAGCGGCGCGAGGCGCTGAGGCTCACGGGGAACGGCACGTTCCGGCTCGCGGAGTCGGGGCGCACGCTCGCGAGAGCGGAGCTCCTTGCCATGGTGCGCGAGCGCCCGCAGGACGCGAGCCCGGGGGTCCTGCTCCGGCCGCTCACGCAGGATTACCTCTTTCCGACGGCCGCCTACGTGGGCGGTCCGTCCGAGGTCGCCTACTGGGCGCAGGTGAACGCGCTCTACCCGCTGTTCGAGATGCCGCCCCCCGCGGTGGTGCCGCGCGCGGGCGCGACAATACTCGAGTCGAAGATCCGAAAGCTGCTGGATCGCTTCGGGCTCATGTGGACCTCGCTCGCGGGGGATCCGGAGGTCGTGATCCGCGAGAGCCTGAAGCGGCTCCTCCCGGAGGAGCTTCCTTCGCTCCTCGAAGCCGAACGCGGCGAGTGGCTCCGGAGCTTCGGGCGGATCGAAGCCGCGGTGTCGGCGTTCGATCCTTCGCTCCAAGGCGCGATCAAGACCGCGACGGGCAGGGTGCTCCACGAAGGAGAGAATCTCGAGCGGAAGCTCATGCAGGTATGGAAGCGGCGACAGGAGGAGTCCGTGCAGCAGATCCGCCGCGCGAGGGGGCATCTCTTCCCGCGGGGCGCGCTCCAGGAGCGCAGCATCTCGATTCTCGGATACCTGGCGCGTTACGGCGGAGGAGTGCTCGGGGAGCTGCACCGCCGCGTCGGAGAGCCGGGAAGCCACGTCCTGGTGGAGCTTACGGGATGACCGCATGAGGATCGGGATCACCTGCTATCCGACCCACGGAGGGTCCGGCGTCGTCGCGACCGAGCTGGGAATGGAGCTCGCGAAGCGCGGCCACGAGGTCCATTTCATCTCCTACGCGCTTCCCTTCCGGCTCAAGGGATTCCAGGAGAACGTGGTCTTCCACGAGGTGCAGATGCTGGCGTACCCCCTCTTCCAGTATCCGCCCTACACGCTGGCGCTCGCGGCGAAGCTCGCCGAGGTCGCGGACGAAACCGAGCTGGACGTGCTGCACGCCCACTACGCCGTGCCGCACGCGGTCTGCGCGTATCTCGCGCGCCAGGTGTCGCGCTCTCCGAAGCTCAAGATCGTGACCACGCTCCACGGAACCGACATCACGCTCGTCGGCGCCGACCCGTCGTTTCGGCCGCTGACCCGGTTCGGGATCGAGCAGAGCGACGGCGTCACGGCGGTCTCGGGCTACCTGAAGCAGAAGACGATCGAGGTGTTCGAGATCGATCGCGAGATCGAGGTGATCCCCAATTTCATCGACACGGAGCGGTTCGCGCCGCCGCGAACCGGGAGCTGTCCGCGGGAGCAGTTCGCGAAGAAAGGGGAGCGGCTCCTCCTCCACATCTCGAATTTCCGCCCGAGCAAGCGCGTCGAGGACGTCGTGCGCGTCTTCGCGGCGGTCCGACGCGAAGTCCCGGCTCGCCTGCTCCTGGTAGGGGACGGACCCGACCGCGTGCCCGCGAGGGAGCTGGCGGAGGAGCTGGGCGTCGGGAAGTGGGTCCGCTGGCTCGGGCAGCTCGACGCGGTGGAGGACGTGATCTCGGTGGCGGACCTCTTCGTGCTCACGAGCAAGAACGAGAGCTTCGGCCTCGCCGCGCTCGAGGCGATGTCCGCGGGCGTTCCGGTGATCGGCACGACCGCGGAGGGATTGCCCGAGCTGATCCGCGAGGGGGAGAGCGGCTATCTCCTTCCGGTCGGCGACGTGGAGGGAATGGCGCGCCGCTCGATCGAGGTCCTCTCCGATCCGAAGCTC
>JACQPZ010000111.1 GCA_016207265.1 Candidatus Latescibacterota bacterium
ACGAGACCCACGACCGAGTCCCCGAGGAATTCCATGCGCTCGTTCGATTCCCCTCCCCGCTCGGGTTGTGAGTGGAGGAACGAGCGGTGGGTCAGGGCCTGTCGGGCCAGCTCGGGGTCCTTGAACTTGTAATGGATGACCGCTTCGAAACCTCTCAGATCGAATTCCCGGTTTACGCGCATTGTCGGCCGCGGAGACCGTTCCAGACCGAACAGCTTTCTCAATAATTTCACGATGTTGGGATCCCTAGGGACCCTCCGGCGCCATGTATCTCGACAACGCCAGGGTGACGTTGTGCCCACCAAAGCCCAAGGAGTTGGACAGGGCGGCCTGCACTTCGGCCGGCCGCGCGGTGTTGGGGACGTAATCGAGATCGCAGTCGGGATCGGGGCTCTCGTAATTGATCGTCGGGGGAAGGACTCGCCGCTCGAGCGCGAGAACGCAGATGATCGTCTCGAGCCCGCCCGCGGCGCCGAGGAGGTGGCCGGTCATCGACTTCGTCGAGCTGATGGCCACGTTCTTCGAGCGTTCCCCGAATACCGACTTGATGGCTTGGGTTTCGAACTTGTCGTTGAGTGGCGTGGAGGTGCCGTGGGCGTTCAGATATCCATACGATTCGATCGGAAGCCCCGAATCGTGGACCGCGGCCCGCATGGCCCGCGCTGCTCCCTCACCCTCGGGGGCCGGCGCGGTCATATGGTGGGCATCTCCCGTGGCGCCATAACCGACGATCTCCGCCAGGATCTTCGCACCGCGTTTCTTCGCGTGCTCGATCTCCTCCAGGATCAGGATTCCCGCGCCTTCCCCCATCACGAAACCGTCGCGCTGGGAATCGAAGGGCCGGGAGGCCCGGGTCGGATCGTCGTTGCGCGTGGACATCGCCTTCATGGAACAGAACCCTGCGAAGGAAATCGGAGTCACCGGCGCTTCCGCGCCGCCCGCGATCATGACCTCGGCCTCGGAATTCTGGATGATCCGGAATGCCTCGCCGACCGCGTGCGCTCCCGAGGAGCAGGCCGACACGGTGCAGTAGTTGGGGCCCTTGGCGCCGAAGAGGATCGACACCTGGCCCGAGGCCATGTCCGAGATCATCATCGGAATGAAGAACGGGCTCACCCGGTTGGGGCCCTTCTCGAGGAGCGTGCGGTGCTGCTCCTCGAAGGTGGAGATGCCGCCGATTCCGGAACCCACGATGACTCCGAAGCGGTTCGGGTCGACGACCCCGGCTTTGATGCCGGCCTCCTGAAGCGCCTGGGCGGACGCCGCGACGGCGAACTGGACGAAGAGGTCGGTGCGCCGGATGTCCTTGCGATCCATGTACTGCTCCGGTTTGAATCCCCGCACCTCGCCCGCGATCCGCGTGTCGTAGCCGGCCGCGTCGAAGCGCGTGACCGGCCCGATCCCGGATTCGCCCGCGACCAACCGATTCCAGAATTCCTCGACGTTCAGTCCCAGGGGGCAAACGACGCCCTGCCCGGTGACGACCACGCGCCGAGGGTACCCGTTTCTCCGATACATGATCCGAATCGACTCGACTCCCTCGCCTCTGCTCCCTGCCGCATGGAGCGGATGTGCTCCAGGCGGCGCCGAATCAGGCGTTCTTCGGCACGTGCGACTCCAGATACTTGATCGCGTCGGCCACCGTGGTCATCTTCTCGGCGTCCTCGTCCGGAATTTCGATGTCGAATTCCTCCTCGAGGGCCATCACAAGTTCCACGGTGTCCAGCGAATCGGCTCCAAGATCGTCGATGAACGACGCCTCGGGCGTCACCTGTTCCGGCGCGACGCCGAGCTGGTCGACGATGATCTGCTTCACTCGATCCTCGCTGAATGAGGCCATTCCCTGCTTCACCTCCCTCTTTGGATTCTCACAATCGAGAATCGATCGGTTCACATCCTCATGCCGCCGTCGACGGAGAGGACCTGACCGGTGATGTAGCCCGCTTCCTCCGAACACAGAAACGCGACCGCGTGGGCCACGTCCTCGGGAGTGCCCAGCCGGCCCAGCGGAATCCTCCCCTGAAGCTCGTCCCGGACCTTCCCGCCCAGCTCCGCCGTCATGGCCGTGTCGATGAACCCGGGAGCCACCGCGTTCACCGTAATATGGCGGGACGCAAGCTCCTTCGCAACGGCCTTCGTGAGCCCCAGGAGGCCCGCCTTGGACGCGACGTAGTTGGCCTGGCCGGGATTGCCGATGAGCCCGACGACCGAGCTCACGTTCACGATGCGCCCCCAGCGCTGCTTCATCATGGGACGGGCGAACGCCCGGATGCAGAGGAAGCTCCCCTTGAGGTTCGTGTCGATCACCTCGTCCCACTCGCGCTCGCTCATGCGCATGACCAGGTTGTCCCGCGTGACCCCCGCGTTGTTCACGAGAATGTCCGCCTTCCCGAACGTCTCGAGCGTCTTGGCACAGAGGGCCTCCGTGTCGTCCGGGCTCGCGACGTCGGCCCGCACCCAGGCCGCCCCGCCGCCTCCCTCGCCCAGCTCCGCGCACGCGGTCCGGAGCGCCGCCTCCTCGCGCCCCGAGATCACGACCTTGGCGCCTTCCCGCGCAAGGCGCGCCGCGATGGCGCGGCCGATTCCCTTCGCCCCGCCGGTGACCACGGCGACCCGGCCGTCCAGCCGGCCGCTCATCGGGCCGGTGCTCCCGACCAGGCCTGCACCGTCGCCTCCACGGCGTCCGGATCCTCGCTCCCCGAGAGCACCGCGTCCTTGTCCACGCTCTTCACGAGACCGCGCAACACCCTCCCCTGGCCGACCTCGACGAAGTGGCGAAACCCGTCGTCGAGGAGCGCGCGGACCGTCTGCTCCCAGAGCACCGGCTTGAGGAGCTGCTCCCGGAGCGTCGCCCGGATCTCGTCCGGCTCCCGGACCGGGCGCGCCGATACGTTCGCGTACACGGGGAACTCGGCCTGCCGGATCTCGACTAAGTCGAGCGCCTCGGCCAGCGCCCGCGCGGCTCCTTCCATGAGCGGCGAATGGAACGCGGCGCTCACCGTGAGCGGGACGAGCTTCTTGGCGCCCGCCCGCTTCGCCGCTTCGCCCGCGCGCTCGATCGCGTCGCGCGTCCCCGAGAGCACGACCTGCCCCGGCGAGTTGTAGTTCGCCGCGGCGAGATCGCGCGGCGCGCCCACCGAGGCGACCACGGCGTCGATCTCGGGGATCCCCAGGCCGAGCACCGCGACCATCCCTCCGGGGCGGTCCTCGCCGGCGCGCGCCATGGCCTCGCCTCGGCGGCGGATCAGCCGGATGCCGTCTTCGAACGAGATGGAGCGCGCCACGACGTGCGCCGCGAACTCGCCCGCGCTGTGCCCGGCGCCCGCGTCCGCGCGGACGCCGCGCGATTCGAGGGCCCGCGCGGCCGCGACGCTCGTCGCAAGAAGGGCGGGCTGGGTGTTCTCGGTCCGCGTCAGCTCCTCGAGGGGTCCTTCGAAGCAGAGCTTCGAGAGCTTGAATCCGAGCGCGCGATCCGCCCGCTCGAACACCTCCCGGGCCTCGGGGAAACGGGCTGCGAGCTTCATCCCCATCCCGACGGCCTGGGATCCCTGCCCGGGGAAGAGGAACGCGATCCGGCTCACCAGCGCACCACCGAGGCGGCCCAGGTGAATCCGCCGCCGAACGTCACCATCTCGATCAGGTCCCCGCTCTTGATCCGGCCTTGGCGCTTCGCCTCGTCGAGCGCGAGCGGGATCGAGGCCGAGGACGTATTGCCGTACCGGTCGAGGTTCACGAACACGCGCTCCATGGGAAGGCCCAGCCGGCGCGCGGTGGCGTCGATGATCCGGTAGTTCGCCTGGTGCGGCACGAGGAGATCGAGTTCCTCGGGCTTGTGCCCCGCGGCCTCCAGCGCCTCGCACGCGACCGATTCCATCGCTCGGACCGCGTGCTTGAACACGTCGTTTCCGCTCATCCGGATGTAGTGGAGCCGCCGGTCCACCGTCTCGTGGGACGCCGGATTCAGCGAGCCCCCTCCCGGCATCTCGAGGAGGTTGGTCAGCGATCCGTCGCTGTGAAGCCGGGTCGAGAGAATGCCGCCCGGCCGGCCCGTCGAGCGGAGCACGGCCGCTCCCGCGGCGTCCCCGAAGAGGACGCAGGTATTGCGGTCGGTCCAGTCGGTGATCTTGGAGAGCGATTCGACTCCGATCACGAGGACCGTGTCGACCGCTCCGGCCGCGACCTGGGTCCGCGCGAGAGACAGCGCGTAGACGAAACCCGCGCAGGCCGCCGAGATGTCGAAGGCGTGGGCCGAGGAGGCTCCGACGCGGTCCTGGACGAGGCACGCGGTCGAGGGGAAGGGGCGATCCCCCGTCACGGTGGCCACGATGATCTGATCGAGCTCGCTCCCCTTCACCCCCGCGTCCTGAAGCGCGCGGAGCGCGGCTTCCGTCGCGAGCGCCGAGGAAGGCGTGCCCGGATCGGAGATCCGCCGCTCCTTGATGCCGGTCCTCGTGGTGATCCACTCGTCGCTCGTGTCGACGATCTTCTCGAGATCGCGGTTCGTGAGCACGCGCCCGGGGGTGCAGGATCCCACCCCGATGATGTGGACGTCCCGCTTCGGCGCGATCATGCCGCCTCCGGCGCGAGCCGCTGCAGATCGTCGCGGATCGATTCGGCCACGCGCGCGTCCGCGCAGCGGACCGCCGCGCGGATCGCGTTCTTGATCGCGCGGGCGCTGGAGCGGCCGTGGGCGATGATGCAGGTGCCGTCCACCCCGAGCAGCGGCGCCCCTCCCACCTCGGCGTAGTCGAGGCGGCGCTTCAGGCGGCGGAACGCGGGCTTCAGGAGCAGCCCGGCGAGCATGCTCAGGGGGTCCGCCCTAATCTCGTCTTTGATCATGTTGCCCACGCTCGGAATCACGCTCTCCGCGAACTTGAGGAGCACGTTTCCGACGAAGCCGTCGCAGACGACCACGTCGGCCGTGCCCAGGATGATGTCGCGCCCTTCCACGTTCCCCGCGAAGTGGACCGGGCTCGATTTCAGAAGCTGATGCGCCTCGTAGTAAAGCTCGCTCCCCTTCTCCGCCTCCTCGCCGATGTTCAGGAGCCCCACCCGGGGCCGCTCCACGTGGAGCACGAGCCTTGCGTAGATGCTCCCCATCATCGCGAATTGGTAGAGGTGGTAGGGCTTGCAGTCGGACGTCGCCCCGACGTCCAGGATGACCACGTTCCCCTGCGGCGTGGGAAGGACCGTGGCGATGGCCGGGCGCTGGACCGACTCGATGCGACCGAGGCCGAACAACGCGGCCGCGACGACCGCGCCCGTGTTGCCCGCGGAAACCATCGCGTCGGTCTGGCGCTCCTTCTGGATGCGGGCGGCGATGTTGATCGAGGAATCCTTCTTGCGCCGAACCGAGGCGGCCGCGGATTCCGCCATCTCCACGCGCTCGGAGGCGTGGATCACGCCGGGGAGCCCCGCCGCGACGTGGAGCCGCGCGGCCTCCTCGCGGATGAGCGTCTCGTCGCCGATGAGCACGACCTGAAAGGCGCCGTTCGCTTCGCGCAACGCTTCCATGGCGCCCTGAATGACCACGCCGGGGGCGAGGTCGCCACCCATGGCGTCCACCCCGACGATCGGCCCTTTGGCTCGATTGCTCACCGTAGCCCCGTGTGCGTTCCTAGGTGCTCTTCGATGCCTCCTGTGCGATCACTTCTTCGCCCGCGTAGTAGCCGCAGTGCCCGCAGACGCGGTGCGGGAGCTTGGGCTGGCTGCAGTGGGAGCAGAGCGAGCGGGACGGAAGATTGAGCTTCCAGTGGGTCCGCCGCTTCTTTCCTCGGGTGCTCGAATGCCTTCTCTTGGGTACAGCCATAACTCAACATTCCCTTCGTTGGATGTCCGGATCGGGCCTCGCGGGTGCGCGCGGCCGGCCTAGCCTCGCGCTTCGCGGCCGCAGCGGCACGGCCCCTGGTTTCGATCCTCGCCGCACCGAGGACACAACCCCGCGCACGTTTCCTTGCAGAGCGGCCTCATCGGAAGACCGAGCAGGATCGCCTCACGAATCTCGTTGTCGATGGAGAGCACCCGGCCGTCGTGGAAG
>JACQPZ010000015.1 GCA_016207265.1 Candidatus Latescibacterota bacterium
CGAGTGCACCGTTCAATTCGACAAGAGCGCCCGCCGCATCTGGTGCGCCTGCCACAACGGGTTCTACGACCTCGAGGGCCGCAACGTTGCCGGGCCGCCTCCACGGCCGCTCAAGCCGTATTTGGTCCAGGTCAGCGGGGACGACATCTTCGTGTCCCGCGCGTGAACGCGGAGAGGCTCTGTTCGTGATCCGACGAATCGCTTCGTGGCTCAATGATCGGATCGGTCTCGACGGGCTGCGCCACGTCGCCGAAGAGAAGACCGTGCCGGTGCACCGGCACACGCCCTGGTATTACCTCGGCGGCATGACCCTCTTCCTCTTCTTCGTCCAGGTCGGCACGGGCATCCTCCTCATGCTCTACTACCGGCCCTCCGCGCAGGAAGCGTACGAGTCGATCCAGTTCATCCTGACCCAGGTATCGTTCGGATGGCTCATCCGCTCGATCCACTCCTGGTCGGCGAACCTCATGATCGCCGCCGCTCTCGCGCACCTGTTCTCGGTCCTCTTCCTCAAGGCCTACCGCCCGCCGCGGGAGCTGACCTGGATGACCGGCTTCGCGCTGCTGATCCTCTCCATGGGGTTCGGATTCTCGGGTTATCTCCTGCCGTGGAACAAGCTCGCCTATTTCGCGACGCGCGTCGGGACCGATATTGCGGGCTCGGTGCCGTTCGTCGGGGGCTTCTTGGTCCGGTTCCTTCGGGGCGGAGACCACGTGACCGGGAGCACCCTCTCCCGATTCTACGGATGGCACGTGGCGATTCTCCCGGCGCTGACTACGTTCCTGCTGCTCCTCCACCTCGTGCTCGTCCAGCGGCACGGGATGAGCGTCTCGCCTTCGGTCGAGCGGAGTCCGCACCCGCGGCGCACCATGCGCTTCCTTCCGGACTTTCTCCTCCGCGACCTCTTCGGCTGGACACTGGCGCTCGGAGTCCTGGCCGCGCTCGCTGCGCTCTTTCCGTGGGAGCTGGGCGAGAAGGCGGATCCCTTCGCGCCCGCGCCTCCGAACATCCGGCCCGAGTGGTACTTCATGGCCATGTTCCAGATGCTGCGGCTCGTTCCGGGGGGAGCGGTTCTCGGCATCGAGAACGAGGCCATCGCGATCCTCTCGTTCGGAGCGATCGGGGGCGTAGCGTTCTTCCTGCCGTTGCTGGATCGAAGCGTCGCGACGCGCGGCAAAAGCCCGGTGGTGACCGTGGCCGGGGCCGCGGCGCTCGCGTTTCTCATCGGCATGACGGCATGGGGCTATCACGCCTGGTGGCCGGTCGGAGTCGCCGTCGCGGTCGCCGCCGCCGGCTGGATCGCCGGACGCGCGACGGCCGCGAATCAGGGGGGCCACCCGTGATCCGCCGCGGCCGCCGGATCGCGCTCGCGGCGCCCCGAACGGGAATGCTGCCGCTCGCCTGCGCCCTGGTGGCGCCCGCTGGAGTCCTGTTGGCGCTCGTGGTGTCGGCCGGACCCTCCTGGGCCGCACCCGCGAAGCCCGACACCAGCTCCTGCATCACGTGCCACCGAGACGCGGACGAGGCCAGGCTGAGAAAGCCGGTCGCGGCGTGGGCTGCCGACGTCCACGCAACCGCGGGGCTCGGATGCGAGTCGTGCCACCGAGGCGATCCTTCGCGCGCCGCGAGCCAGGATCCCGACGAGGCCGCCGACCACGCGATGGACCCCGCCAAGGGATTCAAGACTCCTCCCGACCGCCTCGAGGTCGCTCAGTTCTGCGCGCGATGCCATTCCGACGCGGCCTACATGAAGCGCTACAACCCGCAGCTCCGCGTGGACCAGCTCACCGAGTACCGGACGAGCGTCCACGGCCGATTGAACGCAAAAGGGGACGAGACGCCCGCGACGTGCATCGACTGCCATGGGGTCCACGGAATCCGCCGCGTCAATCACCCGAACTCTCCGGTCTACGCGACGAACGTTCCCAAGACGTGCGCCCATTGCCACGCGGATTCGGTCAAGATGGCGCCGTACAAGATCCCGACGAACCAGTACGCGGATTACACACGGAGCGTCCACGCCACGGCGCTGCTCGAGCAGGGGGACGTCTCCGCTCCCGCGTGCAACGACTGCCACGGAAATCACGGCGCGGCGCCGCCGGAAGTGAAGTCGGTCATCCACGTTTGCGGCCATTGCCATGCGCGGGAGGCAACCCTCTACGACGGTTCGTCCAAGAAGGCCCTCTTCGAGCGTCTGAAAGTGCCCGAGTGCGTCGTCTGCCACAGCAATCATCGGATCCGGCACGCGACCCCGGAACTCTTCCACAGCCGATCGGGGCCGGAGGTGAGCGCCGGCACGATTACGGGGAGGGATCCGTTCGCCGCCGATTTCGGAGATCTGGATCCGGGACGGAACGTCGAGGCGGCGTGGCGCGTCGTGCTGAGCCCCCACATCGAGGCGGCGGATCCCCGGCTGCTCCACTCCGTGGAGATCACCGCGGACGCGATGAAGCCGCTCGTGCTCGACGCCACGGTGCGCCCGGGCGCGCAGGCCCTTCCGCCGCCCGCCCGCGCGGAGTCGCCCTCGGGGCTCTCGGCGCTCCTGTCGGTGGAGCCTCTCTCCGGCCTGCCCGTGGAGCCGGGGGACGCGCTCCTATACCGGCTTGAGCTCGCCGCGGGAGACGCCGAGGCGGTGCGCGGGGTTCGGGTGAGAGATCTCCCCGGAAAGAGCGTGGATCCGCTCGTGGGCTCCGCCTGTTTCACGTGCCACAAGCTGGGCGATTCCTGCGACGTGGCCGCGGAACGGATGTACGCCTCGCTGAGCCGGCTCGACCGGGAGATCCGGTACGCGTCGAGCCTGCTGAGGAAGGCCGAATTGGCCGGCATGGAGGTCAGCGGCCCCACGTTCGAGCTGAAGTCGAAAGGCACGACCGCCAGGGTCGAGGCGCGGGCGCTGATTCATTCGTTCGACGCCGACCGCCTCCTCAAACGCGCCACCGAGGGCCGCGGCGCCGCGGACGCGGCGAAAAGGGCGGGGATCGGCGCACTGGACGAGATCCAGTTCCGCCGGAAGGGTCTGGCGGTATCGTTGGTGTTGATCGTGGGAGTTCTTGTCGGTCTTTATCTCAAGATTCGCGCTCTGGACCGGGTGCGAGGAGGTGGATCGTGAGCAAGTTCGGTTCGTGGTTCGCGAC
>JACQPZ010000129.1 GCA_016207265.1 Candidatus Latescibacterota bacterium
AGCGCGAGGACCGACGTCAGGCACTCGCGGGTGTAGCGAAGCTGATTCATGGCCAGAACGACGGCCCAGGTCGGCGCGAGGCTCATCGCCGGCTCATCGGCGCGAGGCTCATCGCCGGCACTCCGCCGCCAGCGCCTCGAGCGTCGAGACGAGCGCGTCCCAACCGAACCGCCCCCGCGCCCGGGCGACGCCCGCGCGCAGGCGGTCCGACATCCCCGCGTCGAAGAACCGCTCGACCGCCCGTGCGAGGGCTGCGGGGTCCCTCGGCGGGACGAGGAGCCCCGAGTCCCCGTCTTCCACCAGGTCGTCGAGCCCTCCGGCGCGCGTCGCGATCACGGGCACGCCGGCGCCGAAGGCCACCTGGGCGATTCCCGATCCGGTCGCCTCCCGGTACGGGAGCGCGACCACGTCCGCCGCGGCGAAATACCGCCCGACCTCTTCGTTGGGCACGTAGCGGCCGACGACGTGGACGCGGTCTCGAAGCTCCGGCCGGTCGATGAGCGCGCGGTACCGCTCGATCGGCTCGTAGAACTCGCCCACGACGAGGAGCTGATCCCACGCGTCCCGCCGCACGAGGGTGAGCGCCTCGAGCAGATCGGCGAGCCCCTTGTAGGGACGCACGTACCCGAAGAAGAGGATCACGCGGCCGCTCACGCCGAGCGCTTTGCGCGCCTCCTCGCGGTCCGGAGCGCGCTCGCTGAAGACCTCGTACGAGGGATGCGGATGGACGCGTACGGGACGCCCCCTCGCGATCGGCTGGAGCCGCTCCGCCTCCGACCGCGCGTGAACGAGGAAGGCGTCCGCCGCGGCGAGTCCGTACGCGGTGAGCGCGCGGTCGAGCGGCGACGACTCGTGGGGGGCCACGTTGTGGCAGAGGAAGACGCGGACCGGCTCGCCCGGCCCGCGGCGCGCGCGGCGCGCGGCCGTGCCGAGCGAGGGGCCGAAGAACGGATGCCACCAGGGCACGACCAGGAGATCGGGCGCCGTCTTGCGGAGTCTCGCGCCCGCGTCGAGCCACGTCAGAGGATTCAAGCTGTCGAGGACCGGATCGGGGGCCACGGGAGGGCGGATCGCCTCCCGGCTCACGTCGAGCTGGGTCGTGCCCGGGAAGAGGAGCCCCGGATAGAGCCGCCGGAAGGAGAGGATGCTCAGCGTGTGCCGCGCCGCGAGGGCGCGGGCGAGGAGCGTCGTGTAGTGGGCGATCCCGCCGCGGTGCGGGTAGGTGGGTCCCAGGATCGCGACCGTCACCGCATCGCTCCGCCCCGTGAGGCGCGGCGCCTAGAGCCGCTCCCGAACCGCGTAGTCGGGCTCGTGGACCCGCGTGCTGGCGATCAGCTCGCCCAGGAAGCCCATGGAGACGAACTGGAATCCCAGGATGACGAGCACGGTTCCGAACAGGAGCGCCGGGCGAAGCCTGAGTCCCTCGCCGAGGATCCAGCGCCAGGAATACCCGATCGTGATGGCCGCGCCGGCGAGCGCGAAGAAAACGCCGATCCTCCCGAAGAGGTGGAGCGGCCTCCGCGAGCTGGTCGTGAGGAACATCACCGCCAGGAGATCGAGAAAGCCGTTCAGGAACCGGGCGGAGCCGAACTTCGTCCTGCCGTGGAGTCGGGGATGATGCACCGTGCGGATCTCCCCGACGCGAAAGCCGTTCCAGTGGGCGAGCACCGGGATGAACCGATGCTGCTCGCCGCGGAGGCGTACGGACTTGGCCACCTCGGCGCGGTAGGCCTTAAGCCCGCAATTCATGTCGTGGAGGCGAACGCCGGTCAAAGACGAGGTCACGGCGTTGAAGAGCTTGGAGGGAAGGGTCTTCACGATCGGGTCCTTCCGCTTCTGCTTCCAGCCCGAGACCAGGTCGAACCCCTCCTCGATCTTGGCGATCAGCGGACCGATCTCCTTCGAATCATCCTGAAGATCCGCGTCCATCGTCACGACGGTGCGACCGCGGGCCTCCTGGAACCCGACGGAAAGGGCGGCCGATTTCCCGTAGTTCCTCCGGAACACGACGGCCCTGAGGTGCGGCGTGGTCCGCCTGAGATCCCGGAGGCGCGCGAGCGTGTCGTCCGCGCTCCCGTCGTCCACGACGAGGATCTCGTACGTTCTTCCCAGCGCCGAAAGGTCCGCGGTGAGCTTTTCGAGGAGGGGGGCAAGATTCTCGGCCTCGTTGTACGCCGGAATCAGCACCGTGATCTCCACCGCTGGGGCGGAGGCGTCTCGCGGCGGGGCGGCCGGTGTCACGGGTTCCGCTGCCATTCCCATTGCTTCCTGAGTCCCTCTTCGAGTGCTGTGCGCGGCTCAAACCCGAGATCCCGCCGCGCGAGGCGCGTGTCGGACGCGGTGTCGCGCGGATCGCCCGGTTGCGGCTCGACATGCTTGCGCTCGATGGGGCGGCCCACGATCCGCCCCATCGTGTCGAGCACTTCGTTCAGGGACACGCGGTTCCCTCCGCCGACATTGTACGCGACCTCGGGAACGGGCCGCGTCAGCGCCGCGATCGTGGCCGAGACGGCGTCGTCCACGTAGGTGAAGTCGCGCGTCTGCCGCCCGTCCCCGTACACGGTCACCGGCTCTCCCCGGCGGGCCGCCTCGAAGAATCGATGAAAGCCCATGTCGGGACGCTGTCGCGGCCCGTACACCGTAAAATAGCGCAACGAGACGGCGGGCAGGAACCGTTCGTGGCGGTACGCATGGACCAGCGCCTCCGTGGCGAGCTTGGTCACGCCGTACGGGGAGATCGGCCGCGGCAGCTCGTCCTCCGGCGTGGGGAGCCGCGTCGGGGCGCCGTAGATCGAGGAGCTGGACGCGACCACCACCCGCTCGACGGCCCTTCCGCGTGGGATCGCTTCGAGCAGCCGCTGCGTCACGAGGATGTTGTGCTCCGCATAGGCCCGGAAGCTCTCCCCCCAGCTCGGCCGAACTCCGGGGAGCGCGGCGAGGTGCACGACGTGGGTCGCGCCGCCGAGGACGGACCCGGGCGGCGCGATCCGCAGATCCACCTCCTCAAGCTGGAACCCGGGATCCCGGAGCAGGCGCGAGAGGTTCGCCCGCTTGCGGGCCGGATCGTAGTTCGGCGTGAACGCATCAACGCCTCGAACCTCGATCCCCTGCGCTCGGAGCGTCTCCGCGAGGCTCGAGCCCAGGAACCCCGCCACGCCGGTCACGAGCACGCGCATCGTCGTCGCGGGGCTCAGCCGCGCTTCCCCCGGGAGAGCCCCCCGCCCGGCGCGCTCTGCGCGGCCGCGCGAAGCGAATCCTCGTACGTGTGGAGCCACGCCGCCCCCTGGGGATCCTCGGGGTGGGCCCGGGACCACGTGCGCAGGACGTCCACGGCCTCGTTCTTCTGACCCTCCAGCCAGAGCGCGCTGAAGAGCGCGCCGAACCAGTCGAAATAGCGCTGGTCGATCTCGCACGCGCGGCGCAGCTCGGCGATCCCGCGCCGGACGAGTTCCGCGCTCCCCTCTCGTCCTCCCCTCTGCCAGTGGATCACTCCCAGGAGGTAGTAGAACTCCGCGGAGTTGGGGAACCGCCGCTGGGCGTCCGTGAAGATCCGCTCCGCCTCCGCCGTGTCGCCGATGTCCTGGTACGACTTGCCCAGGTACTCGAGCAGCCCGGGGAAATCGGGAGTCATCTTGACCGCGTCCTTCAACACCGTGATCGCGTCCTGGGCCTTCCCCGCCTGCTGGAGCATGTAGGCGATCTGAACGTGCGCCGCGCTGTAGTTCTGGACGAGCCTGTAGGCGTTCTCGTCCTTGTACACGGTCGTATCGTAGTCGCGGTTCTTGTCCACGAGCCCTTCGTAGCGGAACACGCGGTAGAGATTATCCATCGTCTTCGCGACGTCGATGATGCGCTCGCCGACTTCGCGCGGGTTGACGCGGAACACGAGGCCCTCGAGGGAGAGGTTTTTCTCGAGGCCGAGCTGATCGGGGACGGTCACGGCGAGGTAGATGGCCCGCTTCCACTGGTTCGCCAGGATCATGTCCGCGACGGCCTGGTCCTTGACCCACACGATCTTCCCCGTCTTCTCGTCCTGATAGGGTTGGATCAGGTCCAGCTGGGCGTCCGTGAACGTGAACGGAATCCTGGGTTCCTGGTCTCTAAGCTGGCGGATGTACCACGGCGTATTGAGGAGGCTCAGGTTCACGACGCGCACGTCCTTGCGCACGCGCTCCACTTCCTGGATGTACCAGAGCGGGAACGTGTCGTTGTCTCCGTTCGTGAGCACGATCGCGTTCGGCTCGAGCGGGGTCAGCATGTTGTACGCGTAGTTGTGGGCGATGTAGAACCGATGCCGGTCGTGCTCGAACCACCCCTCCTTCATCGGCAGGAGCGCGAGCCCCACGACGGCCGCCGTCCCCAGCGCGATCCCGAGCCGCGGGGCGCCCGCGGGACCTGCCGTCGGCGCGGCGGCCGCAGGCGGGGCGGCCGCGGGCGGCGCCAACGCGGGAGCCGGAGCGGCGGATGTCGCGGGAGCCGGAGCGGCGGACGTCGCGGGAGCGCCCGGGCGCACGGGCTCGAAGGCGCGCGTGAGCCATTCCAGGACCCCGGCGGCACCCATCCCCATCCAGATCGCGAGGAAGTGATAGGAGTTCGTGAAGAAGTAATCGCGCTCGCGAACTTCATGATCGGTGAAATTGAGATAGAAGATGAGCCCGGGCCCCATGATCAGGTTCTGGACCAGGAAATGGGCGAACGTCTTCCGGTCGCGCCTCCAATTCCAGTAGGCGCCCAGCGCGAACAGCACGTAGGGGATCGCGTTCACCGCGAGCACCCAGAACGATTCCGGCCCGAACGGCCCGATCGACTTCGTGAGCAGGAATTGCTGCCCGACGTAGCGCAGGTACATATGATTGATCTGGAATCCGAGGTCGGCGCGTCGCTCGAACGGATTGGAGGGGCCGTACTGCTTCCGGAGGAGGTAGTCCTTCCAGGTGTCGAACGTCTCCGGGGCCCCCTCGTTCACGGCCGGATGCTGCTGGCTCCGCACGAGCAGGAATAGCTGGACCGAAAAACCCACGACCAGGGCGAGCGTCCACCAGGTGAACAGATTGTTGCGGACCAGCTTCTTGCGGTTGAGCCCGTACACGGTGCCGAGGATCGCCAGGATCATGAGCAGCGGGACGACGGGAACGTTCACGTCGGCCGAGAACTCGTTGTACCAGAGGAAGAGAGCGAAGCTCCCGAGGAGGCTCGCCGAGGCCCAGAACCTCGCGTTCGTGAAGTAGCTCGGCCGCGCGATGGCGAAGAGCACGAAAAGGCCCGGCGCAACGAGCACGGTTCCCAGGTGCACGGCCGCGGAGACGGAAAGAATGTAGACGATCAGGACGAGCACCCGGTCGTTTCCGGATTCGCCGAGCCGATCCCACCAGTGAAACCCCAGCCAGATGGAGAAGACGATCAGGAACGAGGACAGGGAGTAGACCTCCGCCTCGACGGCGCTGTCCCAGAAGGATTTCGAGAACGCGAGGAAGAGCGCCGCGACCAGGCCTCCCACGTCGCATGCAAGCTGCCGTCCGAACGTCGGCGCCTGGTCCGAATACCAGCGCCGGAGGGAGCGCGCCACGATGAGGAACGTGAAGAGGGTCGCGAGCGCGGACGCGAACGCGCTCATGAAGTTCACGCGCCATGCGATGCTCTGGAACGGGATCAGGCTCATGACCCTGCCGAGCATCGTGTACACGGGGTTTCCCGGCGGGTGAGGCAGGCCGAGGATGTACGACGTGGCGATGAACTCTCCGGAATCCCAGAACGGCACGGTCGGCGTGAGCGTCCGGACGTACACGAACAGCGGGAGTCCGAACGACAGCGCCGCGAGAATCAGGTGCCATCGCTTGCTTGGGTTCACGCTAACCCCCGCCGCCCGGTTCGCCGCGCGCGGATCGGGCCAGCTTCCGTCGCGTGAGGTGGCGGCCCAACGCACGCCGCGGAGACCGCGAGATGAAGATGATTCCGCCGAGCAGACTGATCAGCACCGACACGACGTAGGTCAGGAACGGGATGCTGAACGCCTGCTCCCTCGTGAGCCCCGCGAAATGAAACAGCACCACGGCCGCCCCCTCGCGGACGCCGATTCCGTTCAGGGAGATGGGAAGGGAAATCAGGGCGGCCAGCACCGGAACGAACAGGAAGTAGTAGCTCATCGAGATCCGCACGCCGAGCGAGAGTCCCACGAGGTAGTGCACGTAGATGCGGCTCACCTGGACCAGCGCGGACGCGGCGAACGCTGCGGTGAGCGCGCCCCCCTGGCTCTTGAATCCGTGGAGATCGTCCATGAGGCGCGCGATCGCCCGCTCGACCCCGTGCGCTCCGATGGCGCGAAACGGACGCTCGAACGCCTCGAGCACGCTCCGGTTGAAGATGCTCGCGAAGAACGCGACCGCGATCAGGAAGACGATCAGCGTGGACCAGTAGATCGCGTACAGGTGCAGCCGGTCCAGCACCGTCACCGAGGCGACGACCGCCAGGAACCCGATGGCGAGGACGCCGATCAGCCGATCCATGAGGGTCGCGGAGAAGACGGGACTGACGTGGTCGGCGTGCTTGGCGGCGTCGGAGATGCGGGCGATGTCGCCGCCGATGTTCGACGGGAGGAAATTATTGAAGAAGAGCCCGACGAAGTAATACGAGGCGGCTTTCCGGTACGGGATGGGAACGCCCTGGGCCCGAAGCAGCCTCCCCCAGAGCCAGCTTCCGATCAAGCTGGAAGCGAGAAAGAGCGCTCCGGCCGCCGCGAGCAGCGCGGGATCCGCGGGCTTCATCGTGGCCCAGACGTTGCGCGGAGACACCTTCGCCATCACGTACGCAAAGAGGGCGAAGCTCAGGAGGACCTTGAGCGCGATGAGCGGGATCTTGAACCGGTGGAACCACGAGCCCTTTTTCGACGCGCTCACGCGCGCGCCCCTCGGGCCGCCGCGGCGAGAACGGCGCGGCTCTCCCGATAGCAGCCCTCCCACGTGAACCCACGGGCCCACCCGAGCCCGGCCTGGGCCATCGAGAGGCGGAGCGTCCGATCGGTGAGGAGCCGGATCGTCGCGCGCGCCAGAGCCGCGGTGTCGCCGTGCGGCACGAGCAGGCCGGTCTCGCCGTCCCGCACGGATTCGACGAGGCCCGGACTCCGGCTCGCGACGACCGGAACGCCGCACGCGTTCGCTTCGATCACGGTGAGACCCCAGCCCTCCTTCGGAGACGGCGCCGCGGCCACCTGCGCGCGATTGAGTGCGGCGACCTTCTCCTCGTGGCTCAGGGCGCCCAGAAACTCCACGCGGTCCCGGACGCCGAGAGAGCGAGCGAGCGCCTCGAGATGAGGACGGTAGGGTCCGTCCCCGACGATGAGGAGCCGCGCGGCCTTTACCTCGCGGCGGACCGCCGGGAACGCGCGGATCACGTGCTGCGCGCCCTTGTACTTCCGGAGGCGGCCCAGGAATACGACGACGGGGTCGTTCCGGCGGTCGGGAGGAACGTGGACGCCGTACCCGGCCTGATCCAGGCCGCACCGCACGACGGAAACGCGACCGCGCGGAATGCCGCGCCGCGCGAGATCGTCCCGAGTGCTCTCGGAGATGGCGAGGAAGGGCACGTGGCGGTATGCGAGCGGGATCAAAATCTCGTGCGCCCAGACCAACGCGCCGACCAGGGGAGACGCCTCGCGGAACACCGTCGCGCCGAAGAGGTGGGGCACCACCGCGAGGACGGGGGCCCGGACATAGCAGGGCGTGAAGAACGGGACCTTGTTGATGTCCTCGACGACGAGATCAAATCGTTCTCCGCGGAGATGTCTGCGATAGTAACCGGCCAGAGCAAGGTGCGCATTGTACCACGATCCTCGCCGATGAATCCGGATGCCCCGGATTTCCCCTTCCGGATCGGATCCGCGATACGCTTCGGACAACCACGTCACGCGATCTCCGTCGCGCACCGCCCGGCTGAGGATTTCGAAGAGGTGAAGCTCCGCACCCCCCGCCTCCGGATGGGTGGGGTCCCGCCAGTTGAACGCCAGAAGATTCACGCGGTTCCGCCGCCCGGCGGAAACGCCCTCGTCCCCGCCTTCCGCCCCAACGCGCCGATGACGAAATAAGTGTAGAAGGAGAGCCGCGTGCGTCGGAATCGGCTGCGGAACGAAGCCGCGACCCCGGAGAGGACGGGCACGGGGGGTGGATAGAGCGGCAGACGGGCGACGCGCGCCTTCAGCAGCGCGAAGCGGATCGAGCGGTACCAGAGGCCCGGCACCATCCACGTTCCGTAGCGCCGAATCACGCGGACCCCCGCACGCGTCATGGCCCGCTCCAGCTCTCCGATCGTGAACTCGGTCTCCCAGCCGGCGAACCATTTCCCCACGGCGATCAGGACGTGCTTGAGCGCGGTGTACGGGTGGAAGCGCTGCGGCACGTCGACGAGCAGGAGGCCGTGCGGGGCGAGCACCCGCACGTTCTCGCGGAGGAGCGGCATCGGATCCCGGAAGTGCTCGAGGAGCCCCTGATGAAACACGACATCGAACGACTCCGCACGGACCGGGAGCTTGAGCGCGTCCGCGCGGACGAGGTGGATCCGACAGCCCGTCCGCGCGGCGACCGATCGGGCGACGTCGAGCGAGGCGGCCGAGTAGTCGAGAACGACCGCGATCGCGCGCTCCTCGGCGAGCGTTACCGAGTCCCGGCCGGACCCGGCGCCCACCTCGAGGACGAAGCGGCCTTCGACGGTCCCTTCTCCGAGGATCTGCTCGACGATGCGTCCCTCGGTCGTGTAGACGTCTTCGATCTCGGAGCGGTCCCGCCAGAAGCGGGACCAGTGCCCCTCCGTTGACGCACGCACCGGACGGTCATTCCCCCGTGGCGAGCCGGGCGGCCAGCACGGGAGGCAGGTGCGCGTCCCGGATCCTCTGCTGCGCTCCCGCGACGTCGTACGCCACGCGGACGAACTCGATCTCTCCGACTCCCTCGTGCAGGAAGACGAAGCATGCGCGCGGATCCCGGTCGCGCGGCTGTCCCACGCTCCCCACGTTCACGATGTAGCGGCGGTCCGGCTCGAAGCGGTGGCGCCCCGGAGGCAGGAACACGCACCCGGATGGAGAGCGCTCGAAGATCGCCGGCTGGTGCGTGTGCCCGATGAAGCAGACGGTCTCGGTGAAGAACTGGAACTGAGGCTCCGCGTCGAATCGATCGAAGATGTATTCCCAATCGCGCGGCGCGGCGGGCGAGGCGTGGACGCAGAGAAAGGTCTCCACGCGCCGGCTGAGGCAGAGCCCGCGCAGGTAGTCGCGGTGCTCGGGCGTCAGCGCCCGCGCGGTCCACAGGGCTGCGGCGCGCGCGTTGGGGTTGAACCGCGCAGCCTCCGGCCCGCCCGATGCCGCCGAATCGTGGTTTCCCAAGAGGACCATCTCGCACCGGGCGCGCACGAGACTCAGGCACTCGTTCGGGCTCGCGCCGTAGCCGACCACGTCCCCGAGGCAGAGAATGCGCCGCACGCCACGGTCGTCGATGGCGCGCAGCACGACCTCGAGGGCCTCGAGATTCGCGTGGACGTCGGAGATGAGGGCGGTCGTCATCCTATATGGGCCGCACTTCGTGGGCGAGGCGGTCCAGGATGCCGTTCACGAACGACCCGGAGGTTTCCATGCCGTATTTCTTGGCGATTTCGATCGCTTCGTCAAGGGTAACTCGCACCGGGACGTCCGCGTGATAGAGAAGCTCCGCGGCGGCGAGCCGGATGACGGAGCGATCCGTGGCGGCCATCCGGGACAGAGACCAGTTCTTCGCGATCCGGGACACGGCCGCGTCGATCGCGGCCTGGTGCTCCGCGAGGGCGTGAACGAGGGACAGGGCGAAGTCCTTCACGTCGGGCTCGGCCGGGACTTCGAGATCCTCGAGGATCTCGCTCAGACATCGGTCGATCGGATCGCCGGTCACGTCCGCCTGATAGGCCGCGCGGAACGCGATCTCGCGGGCCAGTCTCCGGCGGGTCAATCGGATCGCCTCTCGGAAAGGGCGTGCACCAGCGTGGCCATCTCCACGGCGCCGGCGGCGGCTTCCGCGCCCTTGTTCCCGAGCCGGCCTCCGGAACGATCCAGGGCCTGCTGCAGCGTATCGACGGTGAGCACGCCGAACAGGACCGGCACGCCGGTCTCGAACGCGGCCCGCGCGATGCCCCGGGCGGCTTCGGCCGCGATCCAGTCGAAGTGGGACGTTTCGCCGCGGATCACGGCTCCCAGACAGACGACCGCGGCGTAGCGGCCCGACTGGGCTACCCTTTTCGCGACCACGGGGATCTCGAACGCGCCGGGCACGCGGATCACGGCGATGTCGCGCGGGCGGACCCCATGGTCCTCGAGGGCGCGAAGCGCCCCCTCGAGAAGCCGCTCCCCGACGGGCTCGTTGAACCGGGAGACCACGACCGCCATCCGGAGCCCGGCGCCGTCGAGATTCCCCTCGATCCGGGTCGGGCCCGCCCCGCGCGACGCGGTGGATCCCGGCCGCCGCGCCCGGGCGGGGCGCCGGATCGGGCTCACGACCGGCCGCCCCGCCTTCCGTTTCCGCCGGACGTCGCGAGCGTCGTCCGCGCGGCGCGGCCCAGGAGGTGCCCGAGGCGCTCGCGCTTCGTCGCGAGATACCGCTCGTTGCTCGCATTGGGCGCGATCTCGAGCGGCTCGCGCGCGGCGACGTCGATCCCGTACTCCCGGAGCGCGTCGATCTTGCGCGGGTTGTTGGTGAGAAGCCGGATCGTCGTGAACCCCAGGTCGCGGAGGATCTGGGCCGCGACTCCGTAGTCGCGCAGGTCGGGCGCGAAGCCGAGTCTCAGATTCGCCTCCACCGTGTCGAGACCGAGGTCCTGGAGCTCGTACGCGCGGAGTTTGTTCGCAAGCCCGATCCCCCGCCCCTCCTGGCGCAGGTAGAGGAACGCCCCCGCTCCCTCCCGATCGATCCGCTCGAGCGCGGCCTCCATCTGCTCCCCGCAGTCGCAGCGCATCGAGCCGAACACGTCGCCCGTCAGGCACTGCGAGTGGACGCGCACGAGTCCGGGCGCCGCCCCGGACGCGGTGCCCTTGACCAGCGCCACGTGATGGTGCCGGTCGACGAGACTCTCGTAGACGGCGATCCGGAAATTCCCAAACCGCGTGGGAAGCCGCGACGACGCGACCCGCTTGATGTGACGCTCGCTCAGGTAGCGGTACCGGATCAGATCCCGGATCGAGACCAGCTTGAGCCGGTTCCGCTTCGCCAGACGCCTCAATTCCGCCCCGCCCGCCATGCTCCCGTCCGGCGCGAGAATCTCGCAGAGGAGCCCCGCGGGCCTGAGCCCCGCGAGCCGGACCAGGTCGAGAGCCGCCTCGGTGTGGCCCGCGCGCCCCAGGACCCCCTGGTCCGACGCGCGCAGCGGAAACACGTGTCCCGGCCGCGCCAGCTCTTCGGGACGCGTGTTCGGATCGGCGAGGGCGCGGATCGTCAGGGCCCGGTCGCGCGTCGAGGAACCCGACGTCGTTCCGCGCAGGAGATCCACCGACACGGTGAAGGGCGTCGAGAATCGCGCCGTGTTGATCGGCGCCATCAGCGCGAGACCGAGCGCCTCGAGACGCTCGCCGGGCATCGACACGCAGATGAGCCCGCGGGCCTCGCGGGCCATGAAGTTGACGGCCTCCGGGGTCGCCCGTTCCGCGGCCATCACGAAATCACCCTCGTTCTCGCGGTCCTCGTCGTCCACGACGACGACCATGCGCCCCGCGCGGACGTCGCGGACGGCCGCTTCGATCGCGGCGTGGGCGCGCGTGGTGGCCGGGCCCGCCGTGGCCAGCCGTACCGACCTGGATCTCACGAGTCCCCCCCCGCGCCCGCGCCACGCGGCTCGGGAAGGACCCCGCGCGCCTCGAGCAGCCGCTCCAGGTAGCGCGCCACGACGTCGATCTCGAGGTTCACGGCCCGTCCCGGCTCGTATTCCGACGCGATCGTCCGCTCGAGCGTGTAGGGGACGAGCGCCACGAACGCTCGAGGATCGCTCCACGAGGCCACGGTGAGGCTCACGCCGTCGACCGCGAGCGACCCCTTCGGCGCGACGTACGCCCGGAGCTCCTCCGGAATCTCGATCCCCACGATCACGTCGGCACCCGACTTCCGGACGGAAGCGATCCGGGCCATGGCGTCGACGTGACCCTGCACCCAGTGCCCGCCGATCTCGCCCCCGACCCGAAGCGCGCGCTCCAGATTCACGCGGCGTTCCGCCGCCAACTCGCCGATCGTCGTTCGTTTCAAGGTCTCCGGCACGGCCGTGGCTTCGAAGACGGGACCTTCGCTCCGCTCGACCGTGAGACAGACTCCGTTCACGGCGACGCTCGCTCCCGGCGCCGGGGACCCCGCGAAACCGGCATGGATTCGCAGCGTCGCGTCGCCGCCCGCACGACGCGTGACGCGCTCCACGCGCCCGATCCGTTCGACGATGCCGCTAAACACGCCCGGCCTCCGAGGCGCCGAGGGCTCCCTCGACCCAGAGGTCGCGCCCCACGCGCCTCATGACGAGCGGGCCGACCTCGATCGCGTCGCCCACGCCCTTCCGGCCCAGATCGCGCGTCCAGCCGGGCGTCTTCGACCCGCCCAGGATGAGGGGAGCGATCCCGATCGCGACCCGGTCGGCGAGACCCTCGCTCAGGAAGGCGGAATGCACGGTGGGGCCGCCCTCCACGAGGATCGAGAGCCGTCCTTCCGCGGCCAGGCGGGAGAGCACCCGGCGAATGGGAACGCGTCCTTCGGGCGATCGGGCGAAGCGCCAGATCGAGACCCCGCGCCGCTCGAGCGCTTCGATCCGCGCACGGTCCTCGGAAGCCGTCGCGACGGCCAGCGGGACCGAGCCGGCGGTCATGACGAGGCGCGACCCGGCGGGGGTACGCAGATCCGTATCGAGCACGACCCGGACGGGGCTTCGGCCCCGGACGAGACGCACGGTCAGCTCGGGATCGTCGGCGAGCACGGTGCCGATCCCGACCAGCACCGCGTCGTGCTCGGCCCGGAGCCTATGGCAGAGCCTCTGCTCCGAGCCTCCCCCCAGGCCGCGCGAATCCCCGGAATCCGCCGCCACGCGGCCGTCGAGGGAGATCATGGACTTGAGCATCACCCAGGGGAGACCGGTCGCGAGATGCTTGAGGTACGGCCGGTTCAGCTCCCGGCACTCCGCGCCCCGGACGTCCTCCACGACCTCGATCCCGGCCGCGCGCAGCCGCGCGACGCCGCGTCCGTTCACGAGTGGATTCGGGTCCCGCATTCCGAGCACGACGCGGCGGACGCCGGCCGATACGATCGCGTCCGCGCATGGGGGTGTGCGGCCGTGGTGTGCGCAGGGCTCGAGCGTCGCGACGAGCGTGCTTCCCCGGGCCCGGCTCCCCGCCGCCGCGAGGGCCCGTGCTTCTGCGTGCGCTTCGCCCGCCCGCGCATGAAAGCCCTCGCCGACGATCCCGCCTTCGCGCAGCAGGACGGCGCCCACGCGAGGGTTGGGGTGCGTGGTGCCGAATCCCCGGCGGGCGAGCCGTATCGCGGCGCGCATGGCGCGGTCCTCGCCCTCTTCGATCCGACGCGGGGAATCCGCCTTGAACCGGCTGTCCTCGATGGATGAGACCCGCATGCTCACAAAAAACCCCCGCAGGCAGACACCCGCGGGGCGCACGCGGCCTACGGCCGTACGCATCCGTCCACTGTGACCATCCTTCTCCCATCCAGACTGTAACTGTCGGCTCCGGAATCGCACCGGGATCTGCCGCCGGGATTCGTGCTCCCGGGGCTCGCGGGCTCTCACCGCCGGTGGGGACTTTCACCCCGCCCCGAAGGATGTCTGCTCGTTGATCGAGCTTAACGCGCGCGGCGGACTAGCGCAAGAGGATGAGCTTTTTCGCCTCGGTCACGCCGTCCGCCTCGAGGCGGTAGAAGTAGGCCCCGCTCGCCGCGCTCCTGCCCCGATCGTCACGGCCGTCCCAGGTGAGCCGGTGCAGGCCGGGCGGCATCGGCGCGTCCGCCAGGGACCTGACCCGCGCCCCCGAGACGTCGAAGACGAAGAGACGCACATGGGCCGGCCGGGAAAGCGAGAAGCGGATCGAGGTGAACGGATTGAATGGATTGGGGGCCGCGTCGTAGAGGACGGGGCGGGCTGCCGGAGCCGCGTCCCTCGAGTTCTCCATCGCGGTCGCCACGTAGCAGGTGGGGATCTCGAACTCCTCGACCAGCGTGCGATAGAGAAGCAAATTCCGGCGCACCGTGTTGGGCATCGCGCCGAGGCTGAAACCGAGGAGGACGCTGCGCGACGTGTCCGCGACGACGCCCACCGAATCCCGCCTCTCGACCGCCCCGACGAGCGTGTTCGGATAAAGGATCCAGCTCCTCGCCTTCGAGCCGGCGCACGCCGACGTGAGCAGCGCGTCGAAGCGGTTCACTCCGGGGCACTCCCCGTCGATGGGGAACGGCTCCGACGCGATCCGCGTTCCCGCGGCGCCGGCCGTGGAGGGCGAGAGGGAATCCTGCGGGACGTTCTCCCAGATATCCCGGAAATAGGTCGCTCCCATCGTGCAGGAGAGGAACGTTCCGATGTCTCTTCCGTTCGCCGTCATGTCGAAGGCGAGGTTGTCTCCGGCCATCATGAGCCCGCGATTCGACCCCGGGAGCGCGAGCCACTGCTGCAGAAGCGCCTGATCCGCCGCCGAGAGCGTGGCCGCCGACCGATCCCCGACGTCCCACAGGATTCCGGAATACGCGCCGAGCGTCGCGGCCGACGTCGGGGGCCACCAGAGAACGGGATCGCCCGCGGGGGCGCCTCCCAGGCCGTTTCCGAGGAGTCCATCGGGCGCGTTCACATCGTAGCGGTCGTACCGCGCTCCCAGCGCGACGAGGCTCTGGTCCGTGGGAGACCCGCCGTCCGGGCCCCCGTACGAGTCGACGTAGAGTATCGGCGCCACGTCCCCGGAACAGGTCTGGGACGCGGCCTGGATCGCGGGGAGGACCGTAGCCGTGTAGTAATGCGACGCGCTGAGCGCGTCCGGCGGAAGCGTCACGACCGCGTCGAGGGAGTCGGTCACGGAAACGTAGTATCGAAGCTCCGTCCCGCGCGGGTACGAGCCGGCCGGCACGTCGCCCGAATAGGCAGTGGGAATCGCGCTGCCGTAGGCAACGAGCGGAACGCTCGAGAAGGAGCCGCCGTTCACGCTGTAGACGAGCGCCGCGGACTTGAGCCCCCGAGAGGCCGAGAGCCGGACCGAGACGCTGTCTCCTCGGGGCGTGTTGAAATTGTCGTCGGCGAAAAAGGCGGTCGTCCGGAACGTATCCTGATACAGATCCTGATCGGAGACGACCAGCGTGGGAGGCGCCAAGCCGATCACCCCGACCGCGACGTTGTCGAAATAGACGACCGTTCCGCCCGAGGTGGAGACGCCACCGCAATAGATCGCGGAGTAATCCTTCACGTTGAAGAGCACCTGGACGGAGTCCTTGCCCCCCGCGCCGAGGAGGGGCACGGTCTGCTTCAACCATTCGCGCTCGGTTCCGTAATGAACCTGACTCGAGGTCGGGATCCAAGCCGTCCATCCGGCGTCGCCGGCGTTCCTCGTGCGGAACTGGAGCGTGTAATAGAAGCACGAGAGAATCGGCAGATTGCGGTACACGTCGAAGGTCAGCAGCACCTGATCGGCCCGATTCGCGAAGATCGGGGGTGTGATGAGCCGATTGTCCATCCGGGGCGTGAGCGAGCCGGTGACCGGATTGGTGACCGTCCATACCTTGCTCGGGTTGGTCGAGCACAACTGCTCGGTCGGAACGTTCGCCTGGATCCGCCATTTGTCGCCGACCGCCGGGAACGTGGACACGGTCCAGGTCCCGATGCCCGTCTCGAAGTCGTCGAAGAAGCGGAGGTCGCTCAGCCCGGCGACGACCGAGACGCTGTCGACCGACCAACCGTCGCCGGGATAGATACCGTCCGCGGACGAGCCCTGGATGTCGGTCGTGAGGAGGAAGCGGAACTGGACCGGGTTGAACTTCGCGATGATCGAGTCGGGGATCTGGACGGAATAGTACGCGCAGGGGTCCCCCTGCTGCGACGGCACCGCGCCGCTGAAGTAGGCGATCGAAACCCAGGATTCGTCGGGATCGAGCACCTGAAGCTCCGCCCCGTCGAAGCCCGGCTCGATGTTGAGGTGATGCACGAACGAGAGCATGACCGGGCTCGCCGCGTCGGTGAGGTCCACGTAGTTCTGGAGCGCCTGCGACCAGTTGTTGTCGTAACCGTACCGGTTCGGGTCGCCGATCCAGGACGAATCCACGCGCCCGCACCAGAATGAGTGCCCGGCGCACCCGTAGATCGTATCGATGTTCCATCCCGTCGGCTGGGCGGAGAGATCGGCATGGGTCCACCCGTCCTCGTTCGAAGGGCTCGA
>JACQPZ010000116.1 GCA_016207265.1 Candidatus Latescibacterota bacterium
GCCCGATGTCGTTCTTCACGTAGCCGCAGACGTCGGGCGAATAGCCGAGTTCTTCCGCCTTCAGGATGAACTGACCGGCAGTCTTCTTGATCCCGCATTGAAGCGCGGTGACCTCGGGATACACGAGATGAAAGCCGAACTGGGTCAGAAGCTCGGCGATGTTCCCGCTGATGAAGAGGTAGGCGACCGGCTCGCCCCGCGACGGGGCCTGCGAGAGCCGCTCGAACCACCGCCCCAGCATCTCCTTCTGGAGATCCCGTCCCACTCCCTGGTGCTGGAACACGTAATCCGCCATCGTCGGTCTCCGGGTCAGGAGAAGAGAAGGATCGATTCCACGAACGTCTCGAGCTGGGTGCGCACGCTCTCGAAGGTTCCCATCTTCTCCTCGAACTCGAACGCGAGGTGGGGAATCCCCGCCGCGTCGACCGAGCGCTTCAGGAGCGCGTAGTCGTAGAGGGCGGGCTCGCAGAACTTCGCCATGCAGAAGAGGACGCCGTCCGCGCGGACGGCGCGCGCCTTCTCGACCAACGCCGCGCCGCGGCCCTCGGGCCCCGGATGGTGCACCGCGGACGGCACGCAGCGGGCCAGGACGTGACGGGCCAGAACCTCGAGCGGATCGCCGCTCAGCGGCAGGGGTGCCGTGAACCAGCGCTGCCCCAGGAGGAGGTCGTCGTTCAGCACGTAGCAGCCGGCCTCCTCGATGGTCTGGAGCAGCTCGAGCGAGGGCTGCTCGCAGAACGAGCCCTCGAGGATGACCCGGACCCTGTCCTGGGGACGGTTCTGCCGCGAGCACCATTCGGCAAGCGCATCCTTGAGCAGACGCAGATGCTGCTCCCGGGGCATCATGCCGCCCGCACGCAGGACGGCGTAGGCCTCGGCCAGCGGAACGTTCCAAGGCGCCTCGCCGCGCAGGGCGTACACCTCGTCCACCGCGCGCCGGTGCCGATTCAGAAGATCAAAGGCGGAGCGGTAGTCCTCATCGCTTGGCGCCCGCCCCGAGACGTGCGACAGCACCTGCTCGAGACGCTTGAGCTCGTGCCTCAGATACGGCACGGCGTGCGCCGATCCGAGGTTCTCCGGGAAGTGGATGAATTCCGCGATCCGGTCCGGGAAGTTCCGCCGCCACAACCCCGACAGGTTCCGCGAGACGTCGCAGATCGAGGGGAAGATCATCCCATCCAAAACGTCGAGCCTCCCCGTCAGTCCCAGCTCGAAGGTCGTCCTCGAGATCGAGCAGACGAAAGACTGAAGCCGGCTGTCCGCGTGATCGATCTCCACCATGGTCCCGCCCCCGTAGACGTGGACGGGCAGGAGTCCCGCGGCGAGCACGACCTCCTCGGGGGTGTAGACCGGGAAGAGCCCGATCATGCGCACGCCGGGCGTTCCTTCGCGAAGGGCGCGGAGCTTCGCGAAGCCGGGATCGAGGAACCACTCCCGGCACTCCGCGACGATGGAGTCGAGGCGCATCGAACCTCCTCAGGCGCTCTCGCAGGCCATGGCCTGACCGCCGTCGACGCGCAGCACGGCGCCGGTGACGTGCCGGGCCTCCGGGCCGCACAGGAAGCAGACGGCTCGGGCGACGTCCTCGGGCTCGGCGATCCGGCGGAGCGGGCTCTCCGCCCGGGCGCGCTCGAGAGCCTCGCCAGGGAGGTCCGCGGTCATGTCGGTCCGCACCATCCCGGGCGCGACGACGTTCACGGTGACGCCGCTCGGCCCCAGCTCGAGTGCCAAGGATCGCGCGAGTCCGATGAGCGCGGCCTTTGACGCCGCGTAGTTGCTCTGGCCGAACTTGCCCCTGAGGCCGTTGATCGAGGAGACGAACACGATCGCTCCCGATTTCCGCGCCCGGAGAATCGGCGCCGCGGCGCGCACATAATTGAACGCTCCCTTGAGATTCACCCCGATCACCTCGTCCCACTCCTCCTCGCTCATCTTCCAGCTCACCCGGTCGCGGGTTACGCCCGCGTTCAAGGCCACGTAGTCGAGCCCGCCGAGGCGCGACGCGGCGTCGGCCACGACTTCGAGCGCGCGGGCATGGTCGCGGACGTCCGCCTCGTAATACGCCACCGGCGCCCCGCCCGAGGCCGCCTTCACGGCGCGCTCCCCCGCGGGATCGCGATCCACGACCGCGATGGAGGCGCCGCGCTCCGCCCAGAGCCGGGCGATCGCGAGGCCGATTCCCCTGGCGCCGCCGGTCACGAGGCCGACGGGAGGAGGGATCCGCACCGCATGGTTGCCCACGGCGCTACCCCTTCGAGGCCACGGGCGCGCGCAACGAAGCGCCGCACTTGCCGCAATAATCGAAGCTCTCGGGCAGACCCCGTGAGCCGCACTGAGGGCAGAGCTTTACGTACGCTCCCCACGGAAGCTCGGGGGACTCGTCGCGGGCGGCGCGCGTGCGCAGATCCGAGTAGCGCACCTTGCGCTTTTCAACGAACGCGTTCATCCCCTCCAGCGGCTCCGCGCACGCATAGTGGAGCGCGAGCCACTCGCGCGCGTGCCCGACGGTCGAATGCCACACGAAGTTCTTGAGGAAATTGGCCTGCTCCTTCGTGTAGCGGGCGCACTCGGGGAAGGACTCGAGGAGCGCTGACGCAAGCTCGTTCACCGCGAGGTCGAGCCGCTCGAGCGAGATCCCGTATCCCTCCTTCCCGGCCAGCGCCAGCTCGATCTCGCGCTCGCCCGCCCCTTCGACGAACGCGCCGTCCCGGGTGACGGAGGGAGCGACGCGGTTCACGAGCCCCCACTCGAGCGCCCGCCGAGCCGGCACGGGCCGGTTCAAGAGCAGCATCTCCCGGGCGCGCTTGTCGCTGATGTTGAGCCCGAGCCACTGGGTCGCTCCGCCGCAGGCGACGCTTCCCACGTGGGTTCCCACCTGGCGCAGAACCGCGTGCTCGGCCATGACGCTCAGGTCGCAGGCGAGGTGGGTCTCGTTCCCACCGCCGACCGCCATTCCGTTCAGCCGCGCGATCGTGGGCTTGCCGGAGTCGACGATCGCCTCGATGTACGCGCGGAAGACGTTCATGTATTTCCAGTAGTCCCGAGGACGCCGGACGTAGTCCTCGGAGTATTCCTTGACGTCACCCCCGGTGCAGAACGCCCGGTCGCCCGCCCCCGTGATGACGATGACCCCGACGGCATCGTCGTGGGCCGCGTCTCGAAGCGCCGCGCCCAGCTCCATGAGCGCGAGGGTCGAGTAGGCGTTGTACCGGTGGGGACGGTTGATCGTGACCCGCGCGATCCGGTCGGCCTTCTCGTACAGGAC
>JACQPZ010000117.1 GCA_016207265.1 Candidatus Latescibacterota bacterium
ACACGACGCAGCTCGACGGGCTCCTTCGCGCGGCCGGCCGCTCGGTCGTCCAGGCGGCGCGGCAGCAGCGTGAGACGGCGCGCATCGAGCAGGAGTACCGCTTCGATCGGATCGTGGGCGAGAGCGGAGCGCTCAAGGAGGTCATCGACCTCGCCAAGCGCGTGGCCGAATCGAGCGCGACCTCGGTCCTGATCCTGGGCGAGTCGGGGGTCGGGAAGGAGCTTTTCGCACGGGCGATCCACGGCGAGAGCCCGCGCAAGCGGGGACCCTTCATGGAAGTCAATTGCGCTGCGATCCCGCGCGAGCTTCTGGAATCGGAGCTCTTCGGCCACGAAAAGGGCGCGTTCACGGACGCGACCGCGATGAAGATCGGGCTCTTCGAGGCGACCGAGGGCGGATCGGTCTTCCTCGACGAGGTGGGCGAGCTGCCGCTCACGCTCCAGGCGAAGCTCCTCAAGTTCCTTGACGCCCACATCGTACGGCGCGTCGGCGGCACGCGCGACATACCGGTGGACGTGCGGATCCTCGCGGCCACGAATCGCGAGCTTCTCGGAGAGGTGAAGCAGGGGCGCTTCCGCGAGGACCTCTACTCCCGCCTGAACGTCGTGCCGATCGAGATTCCGCCCCTGCGCGAGCGGGAGGGAGACTCGGTGCTCCTGGCGCGGCTCTTCGTCGATCGCGTGGCCCGAAAGCTCGGCCGCCTGGCAAGGCTCTCGGCCGCGGCCGAGAAGGAGATCGCGCGCTACCCGTGGCCCGGAAACGTCCGCGAGGTATCGAACGTCATCGAGCGCGCCGTGCTCCTCGCGCGGGCCGAGGAGATCGGCCCGGCGGAGCTGGCCATGCCGCGCGCGGGGGACGCGGTCTCGGCGGACGCCGAGTTCAGCATCGACGTGCCGGCCCAGGGCGTTTCCCTCGTCGCGGTCGAGCGGGCGGTGATCCAGGCGGCGCTCGCGCGGTCCAACGGGAACGTCGTGGAGGCGGCCCGGCTCCTCCATATCGGCCGGGGAAGCCTCCGCTCCAAGATGCGACGGCACGGACTGGAGACGCCGCGGGCGCGGCAGTCCTCCTTGCTTGACACGCTCCACGCCCACGCCTAGCCTCATCGAATCAGCCCGAATCGGGCCACACCCCCATGAATCCAAGGATCGAGGAAGCCCTGACGACGCTTGGCGATGAAGTGCTGGTCCGGAAAGCCCAGGAGGACGACGACCGGGCGTTCGGCGAGCTGGTGTCCCGCTACGAGACCAAGGTGTACAGCCTGGCGCTGAAGATGGTGCGGAATCCCGAGGACGCCGAGGACGTTCTCCAAGACACGTTTCTCCGTGCGTATCGCGGCATCAAGTCCTTCAAGGGCAACTCGACGTTCTCGACCTGGATCTACCGGATCACCGCGAACTCGGCCCTCATGCGCCTGCGGAAGAAGCAGCTCCCCACGGTCTCCATCGAGGATGCCGACGAGCGCGAGGCGCCGGTCTCAATCGCCGACTGGTCGCCCGGTCCCGTGGATCAGCTCCTGAACCAGGAGCTGCAGCAGGTGATGGACGAGGCGATCGAGGCGCTGCCGGCCGAGTTCCGCCAGGTCTTCGTGCTCCGCGACATCGAAGAGATCTCGAACGCCGAGGTGGCGGAGATCCTGGATCTGTCCGTCGCCGCCGTGAAATCCCGCCTCCATCGAGCGCGCCTCAAGGTGCGCAATCGCCTTGCCGCCTATTTCAACGAGAATCAGAAACAGAAACGCGCCATGGGAGCCCAGCGATGATGACGTGCAAGGAGGTCCTCGACGCCCTCTCCGATTACCTCGATGCCGACATGAAAGAGGAAGTCGTGACGGAGATGCGGCGGCACATCGGCGTCTGCAGCGATTGCCGCGCGGAATTCGACACCCTTTCCATGACGATCAAGCTCTACAAGCACGAGTCGGCGACCTCCATGCCGGACGGCTGCCACGACCGGCTCGTGAAGATTCTCGAGATCGAGAAGCTCAAGCTGAAGCCCGGCTCCACGAAGACCGAATCGTAGGCATGCCCGCGGAGACCGAGCCGGCTCCGGCGGTCGACGCGATCGCGGCGCCGAACTCAAATCCGGCGCGGATCCATCTTTACCGCCCCCAAAATCAGCTCGGCGACCTCCTCCTCACCGTTCCCGCCATCCGCTCCATCCGCGAGCGGTTCCCCCGCGCGCACATCGTCCTCGTCGTGGGGCGCCAAAACGCCGACGCGGTTCTGGGACAGCCGTGGGCCGACGAGATCCGCGTGGTCGATACGCGGAATTTCCTGGGCGTCATGCGCGCCGGGTGGCGCGACCTCGCGCGGGCCGCGGCACGGCGTGGAGGAGGGCCGGATCTCGCCGTTTATTTCACGACCGTTTCCTACTCGCGAAGCTCCGCCCTGCTCGTTCGGTGGTCGGGCGCGCGGGAGCGGATCGGCTTCGACCCGGCGCGATACGGCGAGCGCGACGCCGCCGGGCTGACGAGGGTCGCGGCGCCGCCCGGGCAGGGCGCGCGCGGGGGGCGCGTGGCCACCCCGATGCTCGGCCCGAACCCGGGGCCGGAGGCAGCCCCGATTCATCAGTCTGAATGGAGCCTCCTCCTCGCCCGCGCGGCGGGAGCGGGTGTGCGGCCCGAGCCGCCGTATTACATTCCGGATCGCGCGCTCCTCGCGCGTTCTCCCGAGGGCGCGGTCTATCTTCACCCTGGCGCGGGGAAGCCCCACAATCGCTGGCCCGCGGACCGGTTCGCGGAGGTCGCCCGGGAGCTGACGGAGCGCGGGCGCTCGGTCTGGTGGCTCGAGGGTCCTCAGGATCCGGGCACCGTGGACCAAGCCGCGAGGGCGCTCGGGTTCTCGCTTCCCGTCGTGCGCGGCGAGACGATCCCGATGCTCGCGGCGCGGTTTCAGCGCGCGTCGCTCTACGTCGGAAACGATACGGGGCCGCTCCATCTCGCGGGCGCGGTCGGCTGCCCGGCCGTCGGAATCTACGGCTGGACCGACCCCGCCGAGTGGCGGCCGGTGGGCCGGTGCGTGCGCTCGGTGCGCGCCATGGACCACAAGCTCGAATCCATTTCGTCGCGCGACGTCCTGAACGTCGCGCTGCCCTTGCTCGAGGAGGACCGATGCGCGGTGGTGTGAGGATGCGGGCGGCGGCCGGTATCGTGGCAGGGTTCGTGGCGGGGCTCGTCACGGCCGCGGCGCTGGGCGGGGCGCTGGAGGCGGCGCCCGCCGCGTCGGCCACGGCACGGGCCTCGGGCCCCGCGCGCATCGCTTGGATCGAGCAGCGGGCATCCGAGCGCGACACGACCGGGCTCTTAGCGGCGGCCCGAACCGGTGCCACGCCCGCGACCCGGGCCGCCGCCGCGCGCGCCCTCGGACTGATTCAGGAGCGGGCGACCCTCCCTGCGCTGATCGTCGTCCTGCGCGACGCATCCTCGGTCGTGCGGCTGGAGGCCGCGTTCGCCCTGGGGCTCATGGGAGATTCCACGGCGTCCCCCGCGCTCGCGCTCCGCTGGGAGAGGGAGCGCGTTCTCGCCGTGCGCCAGGCGATCCTCGGAGCGCTGGGCATGATCGGCGCGCGCGGGAGCGTCTCCACCGTGACGCGGGCCCTGAGCGCAAAGCTTCAGCCCGAGCGGTGGGCCGCGGCTCTCGCCGCGGCGCGGCTCCGCGATCGCGCGCTCACCTCGCCGCTTTCAAGGCACGCGGACGAGGCGCGATTCGAGATGCGGTGGCGCGTCGCGTACGCGCTCGGGAGGATCGGCGATCGCGCGGGAGCGCCGGCGCTTCGAGCGCTCGCGCGCGACCCGCACGAATCGGTCCGGATGATGGCCGCCCGCGCCCTCGGCGACGTGGGCGACTCCGCCTCGGGCGACCTTCTGGCCGGGCTCCTCCGCGACCGCGCGTGGCGCGTGCGCGTGAACGCGGCGCACGCGCTCGGCGCCATCGGGGCGCGGAGCCACGCGAAGCCCATCCGGGGACTGCTCGCGGACGCGAGCGCGCACGTCCGCTGGGAGGCAGCGCTCGCGCTCGGGGCGATGCGGGACACGGCCTCGGTCGCGGCGCTCACACGAGCGCTCTCGGATTCCTCGACGGGGGTGAGGCAGGGCGCGGCGACCGCGCTTCTCCAGATCCAGGGCGAGGCGGCGATGCCCACGGTGGCCCCGCAGCTCGATCTCCTTCCCGGATTCCTCCGCTCGGGGCTCGTCGAGGCGCTGGGATCCGTCGAGGGACCGATGGCGCTCGAGTCCCTTGCGGCGTTCGCGCGCGACTCCTCCGATGCCCCTCAGGCCGCGGGCGCCGCCTCGGGCCTCGCGCGCCGCAATGCGGATGCGGCGCAGGCGATTCCGGTTTTGAGGTCGCTCCTTCGATCCGGCGATTTCACAATCGCAAGCTCCGCGGCCGACGCCCTCGCCCAGCTCGGCGACAGCGCGTCCGTGCCCGACCTCGCGGCGCTCCTCGCGCGCGCGGGGACGGCCGAAGATGCGGACGTCCGCGCCTCCGCCGTTTCCGCGCTCGCCGCGCTCAAGACGAGGGAGGGGCTCGAGGCGCTCGCGCCGCTCCGCCGGGATCCCGAGCGGCGGATCCGCGAAGCGGTCTGCGGGGCGCTCGGGCTCCCCGCGGATTCGATCGGGCTCGTGGGGAATCCGCTCCTTCGGCACGAGCCGTCCGCGGTCTCGCCGCAGAACGCGCTGGTCCACACCGAACGCGGCGTCATCGTGATCGCGCTCGACCGCTCGCACGCTCCCGGCACGGTCGCGAATTTCGTGAAGCTCGCGCGATCGAGGTATTTCGATGGAATCGCGTTTCACCGCGTCGTGCCGAATTTCGTCGTGCAGGCGGGGTGCCCGCGCGGCGACGGATGGGGAAGTCCCGGCTACGCGATCCCGTGCGAGTACAACGACCGTCCTTACACGACCGGCACGGTGGGAATGGCGCTCTCAGGGAAGGACACGGGCGGAAGCCAGTGGTTCATCACGCTCTCACCCCAGCCGCGGCTCGAGGGCCGCTACACGGTCTTCGGGCAGGTGACCCAGGGGATGGACGTCGTGGAGCGCCTCATGCCCGGGGATCGGATCCTCAAGATCACCTTCCGGTGAGGCGCTCGCGGCCTGCGCGCCGCCCGCCCCGGCGCCATGCGGGAAGCGCGGGTGCGGCGCCGGTCTCCGATCGCGTCCGGGCGCATCGACCCTACGCGAGCGCGAGAATGAGCCGCTCGATCACGGCGCGGAGCGCGGGGGCCGCCGCGCCGACGCCGGCCGTGACCTCCCCGTGGCTCAATCGCGCGGGGCCCTTTCCCGAAGCCCGATTGGCGATGCACGAGATGCACGCGACCGGGAGCCCGATCTCGTTCGCCGCCGCGACTTCCGCGGCGGTGGACATGCAGACGGCGTCCGCGCCCATTCGCTCGAGCATGCGGATCTCGGCCGGCGTCTCGTAGGACGGGCCGAGCGCCACGCCCAGCACGCCCCGCTCGACCCTTACGCCCGCGTTCGTCGCGGCGCGGCCCGCCTTCGCGATCAGCTCGGCGGAGTACTCGGGACGACTCCGGAGCCCGCGGGGGTTCTTCGCGGCCCCGCGCGCGCCCGGGCTCCCGGCCTCCCGTCCCGGGGCCCGCCACTGGAGATTCACGTGATCCTCCACCAGCATCAACGTGCCGGGAGCCATCCGCGGCGTGATCCCGCCGGCCGCGTTCGTCAGCACGAGGGACTTCGCCCCGAGCGCGGCGAAGAGCCGCACGATCCGCGTCACCCGCTCCGCCGAATAGCCCTCGTACAGATGCGTGCGTCCCTGCGCCACGACGACGGCTCGCCCGGCCCAGCGGCCGAGCAGGAGCCGGCCCGCGTGCCCAGGAACCGTGGAGCGCGGGAGGCCGGGGATCTCCTCGGTCGGGAGCGTCGCTTCCCACGCGACTCCCTCCGCGAGAACGCCGAGGCCGCTTCCCAGGAGGAGCGCCACCTTGGGAACGAGAGCCGACCGGCGGCGCACGACGCGCAGCGCGTCCGGGATCACAGCACGTCCGGATTGAGGCGGGACTCGGGCGTGACGGAGGCGCGGAGCGCCCGTCGGGAGAAGAAGATAAGGTAGGCAGCGGCGAGGAGAAACGGCGCTGCGTCCATCCCGATCGCCCCGGGGCCCGCGGCAGGGGCGTAGGGGCGCGCCGCGCGCAGGAGCGCCGGCCCCGCGGCGAGGAGAATCGCCGGGGCGAAGCCCCACCGCCCCGCAACCGCGCACGCGAGCGCGACGAAGCCGAGCCCGAGCGGCGGCGACTCGCGGTGGGACCGAAGCAGGATCGCCGCGGCCGGCACCACCCAGAGCGCCCCCAGCGCGGCCAGGGAGAGGCGTGCCAGGGCCACCTGCCCGCGCCCCCGACGCGCCAGCGCCGGAGTTTCCGAGAATGCCCGCGACTTGAGTCCGAACGGCGTGCGCAGCAGAAGAAACGCCGCGAAGCCGAGCGCGGGCAGAGCCGCGAGGAGCATCGGGTTCGCGACGAGATCCTCGGCGTACGTCCCGTCGAAGACGGTTCCTCGCGCGAGCCCCGGCGCGGGCGTCTCGGTCAGGAGCCTGAGGGGAGCCCAGCGGGCCAGCGTTCCCAGCGCGCACGCCGGGACGAGGCTGATGCAGAAGCTACCGACCGCCGGGTCGGCGCGCGTCGCGGCGAGGAGCGCCCCCGTCCCGATCGCGAACGCGAGCGCCGATGCGGCCGCCCCGGCGGCCGCCACGAGGTAGCTCCCGCTCCATTCGTAGCCGAGACAGAGCCCGAGCATCGCCGAGAGCACGCAGCCCTCGACGCCGAGGCCGCTCGACCCGGAACGCTCCCAGTAGAGGCAGCCCGCGACGAGGAGCGCCAGCGAGGCCCATTCGAGGGGAAAGCCGAGGAGGGGAATCCAGTCCACCGGAGCTCAGCCCCCGTGCGGCGCCAACCCGGCGGGATCGGCCGTCTCGGTCATCGCGAGTCCGCGAGGAGCGAGCGGACCTTGGTCTTCAGGAGGTCGATCGCGACGAAGTTGTATCCCCCCTCGGGAATCACGAGATCCGCGTACCGCTTCGAGGGCTCGACGAACTGGAGGTGCATCGGACGCACCGTGGACTCGTACTGGCGGATCACCTGGTCCAGCGTGCGGCCGCGCTCGGTCAGGTCCCGCTTCAGTCGGCGGATGAACCGGATGTCGGGATCCGCGTCGACGTAGATCTTGATGTCCATGAGATGACGGAGCGCCGGATCTTCGAGCACGAGGAGACCGTCGAGAATCATGATGCGGCGCCCGCGGACGCGGCGCGGCTCTCCGAGGCGCGTGTGGGTCCTCATGTCGTAGGAGGGCATGTCCACCTCGCGTCCCGCGAGGAGCGCCTCGAGCTGGGTTCGCAGGAGGTCGCGGTCGAACGCGTCGGGATGATCGAAATTCCGGTTCTCCCGCTCGCCCAGAGGAATGTGCTGGAGGTCCTTGTAATAGGAGTCCTGCTCGATCAGGAGCACGGAGTCGCTGCCGAGATCCTGGGCGATCGACTGCGCGACGAGGGTCTTTCCCGCGCCGGTTCCGCCCGCGAGACCGATCAGGATGTTCCGGCGATGGGGATCCGAAGCCATCGGCTAGGTCGCGCCCACGGTGCGCGCCGCGGGCTCCGCGTCCAGCTCCTCCGGGGACAGAGCGGCGACGTAGGGGAGATGGCGGAAGCGCTCCGCGTAGTCGAGGCCGTAGCCGACCACGAAACGGTCGGGGATCTCGAAACCGACGTAATCGATCGGCACGGGGCGAAGCCGGCGCGGCCGCTTGTCGAGAAGGGCCGCGACCTTCAAGCTCCGGGGCCCCCGCTCGAGAAAGGTCTGGCGCATGAACTCCAGCGTGTGGCCCGTGTCCACGATGTCCTCGACGATGATCACGTCGCGTCCCTTGATGTCGCAGCCGAGATCCTTCACGAGGCGGGGCTTGCCCGACGATTGCGACGATAGCTCGTAGGACGAGACGCTGATGAAATCGATCTCGTGGGGAATCGGGATGTTCTTCATGAGGTCGGCCATGAAGATGACGCATCCCCGAAGCACCCCCACGAGGAGCGGGATGCCCACGGGATGGTCGCTCGCGATTCGCTTCCCGATCTCGCAGACGCGCCGCTGGATATCCTCACTCGCGATCAAGACTTCCATGGGGAGCGCACGTTCCTCCGTGGGAGCAGCGCCGCAGACTAGCATCGGCTCACCGGCCTGTCAAATCGGGCGCAAGTTCGTCCCCCGCCTGCCGATACTTGGCCGGACGACCCGGGCGCACCGCGGCGGATGGGGACCTCGGACCAATGATGAAGCAGGAGCAGGGGGAGCGTCGGGGGGCGCAGCGGCGGCGACGGGACCGGCGGGCGACGGCCCGGGCGGAGCGGCGCCTCTACTGGCTCCTCTGGCTCGTCGGAATCCTGAATTTCACCGACGCCGCCCAGACCGTCTACCTCCTGAACGCGCGCTTCATGGTCGAAGCCAACCGCCTGATGGCGTTCCTGCTGGATCATTCTCCCTACGTCTTTTGGCTCTACAAGACATTGGTGCCGACGCTCGGCTGCGTCCTTCTCTGGCGGTACCGGAAGCGGGTGAAATGGATCCACGGGGCGGTCGTCACGGTCTTTGCGGTGTACTTCACGGTAGTGGCGCGAAGCTTTCTCTACATGCTCCTGCCGGCGCAGGTCTAGGCGGAGGGTGGCTTGGGCGGCGACTCCTACATCAAGCTCGGAGCGGATTCGGAGCCCCTTGCGGTTCCGTCCCGAGAGGACGTCGGGTATTTCTTCATCAACAGCTTCCTTCTCTCGCGGATCGATTCCGACCTCCCGTCCGACCTGACCGAATACGACGAGGACGTGAACGTCTACACGGCGTCCCTGCTCGCAGGCGCGGTGACGGGGCGGGACGATCTGCTCCGCGCCGACCTGGTCTCCACGCGGGACTCGGACGTGTTCGCGCGGGTGCAGGAGACGAAGGACCAGCGGCTCCGGTATCGCGTCTACAAGGCGAACGCGGACTTCCTCTACCTCTCCCTCGGAATCTTCAGCGAGACCGCGGCAAGCGGAGAAATCGCCCGCGCGCCCGAGGAGCTTCAAAGCCGCCTCACGGGGCGCGGGAAGTCGTACTACCAGTTCGCCTCGGCGTACGCCGAGCGGCTCTACGGGCGCGGTGCGGCGATCGCCGAAGTCATGGACAAGCTCTCCCGGAACTTCGAGGCCTACACCAAGATCATGATCTGGATGAGCGGCGAATACCTGCATCTCGTGAACCAGCTCAGCTCGGGCGAGCTGTTCCACTTCGAGCGGGCGGCGCAGGAGGGCTTCGAGCGCTCGCATCGGGCCCGAACCTGGGACGCGCTGCTCGACAGCTACGTCGAGTGGCGGAGCACCCACGCCCGCGAAGCCTGGCGGCGGCTCGCCCGCGCCGCCCGGGAGCTGAAGCGGCTCGACCCCTCGTTCTCGCTCAGGGCCTTCCGGGGCGGCTTAGGGCTCAAGGGCCGGACGGACGCGCCGCCGCCCCGCGATCCCGCGTCGTAGGGACGCGCCGCCTGCGGTTTGACTCCCCCCCAAGGGTCCGGTAGCCTGCGAACCCATGCCTCCCCCCGCGGTGCGCGTCGGTCTTCTCGGATGCGGCGTCGTCGCGACCGGCTTTCTCAGGCTCCTCCGCGAGCGCGAGCGGCTGATCCGCGAATCGGTCGGGGCGCCGCTCATCGTCACGCGCGTCGCCGTGCGCGACCCGGCGAAGCGCCGCGGCGCCGACCTCTCGGGGGTCGCCCTTGAGGCCGATCCCGTCGCGGTGGCGGCCGCGACCGACGTGGATCTTCTGATCGAGCTGGCCGGGGGCGAGGCCGTGTTCGACGCGTTGCGGACGGCGCTCGAGCGCGGCGTGCCGGTTGTTACAGCGAACAAGCATCTCCTCTCGCTCCGCGGCGAGGAGCTGGAACGACTCGCCGCGGCGTCGGGTACCACGATCCGGTACGAGGCTTCCGCGGGCGGCGGGATCCCGGTCCTCCAGGCCCTCGAGCACGGCCTCCGCACCGAACGCTTCCAGCTTCTCGTCGCGATCCTGAACGGGACCACGAACTACATCCTCTCCACGATGGAACGCGACGGCCGCGACTTCGCCGAGGCGCTCGACGCGGCACGGAAACTGGGGTTCGCGGAGTCGGATCCCACGCTCGATCTCACGGGCGCGGACACCGCGGAGAAGCTCTCGATTCTCGTGCGGCGCGCGTTCCGGGTCTCGGTCCCGCACGCCTCGATTCCGACGGAGGGGATCATCGGGATGGAGCAGGAAGATCTCCGCCAAGCCGACCGGTTCGGGTACACGGTGAAGCTCCTCGGGATCGCGCTCCGCCACTCCGACGGCCTCGACCTGCGCGTCCATCCCGCCTTCATCCCCAAGCGGTATCTCCTTGCCTCCGTGCGCGACGAATTCAACGGGGTCTATCTTCGCGGGGAGGCGACCGGCTCGATGCTCTTCTACGGAAAGGGGGCCGGAGCGCTTCCAACCGCGCAGGCGGTGCTCGGGGACGCCGTCGCGGCCGCCCGCGAGATCGTGGGGGGCGTCCGGTACCCCCGGGCCGCGCCGGAAGCGGAGCCCGGGAAGCGCCTCCCCCTCGATGAGGTCCGTACGAAGTACTACCTTCGGCTAATTGTGGAAGATCGTCCCGGGGTGTTGGCTCAAGTGGCGGGATGCCTCGGCGGGTCGCGCGTCAGCGTCGCGCAGATGTTCCAGGCGGAGGGGATCCGGGGCGAAGCCTCGATCACCATGCTCACGCACGACGCCCGCGACCGCGACGTGCGGGACGCCGTGAAGGGGATCGCCGGCCTCCCCGCGGTGCGCAAGGCGCCCCGGGCCGTGCGGATCTTCGACCTGTGAGCTGGCGCGGCGTGATCCGCGAATTCCGGGACGTTCTTCCCGGGGTTCCCGAGCAC
>JACQPZ010000113.1 GCA_016207265.1 Candidatus Latescibacterota bacterium
GCACCTGATTGATCCCCTCGAGGTTGTATTCAACCGGGTCTTCGGCGGTCATGATGTTCGTCTCGGGAACGTTGATCTTGGACAGCGCGGAGTACAGCGTCGTGGTCTTGCCGCTCCCGGTCGGGCCCGTCACGAGCACCATGCCGTACGGCTGGGAGATGGCGCGCGTGAAGTCGCTCAGCGCCTGCTCCTGGAAGCCGAGCTTGTTCATGTCGATGTTGAGATTTCCCTTGTCGAGGATTCGCATCACGACCTTCTCTCCGAAGATCGTCGGAAGGGACGAGACGCGAAGATCGATCGTCCTGCCGAGGAGCCGCAGCTTGATGCGCCCATCCTGCGGCACGCGACGCTCGGCGATGTCGAGCTCGGCCATGATCTTGAGCCGCGAGATGATCGCCGCCTTCATCCGAAACGGAGGCGCCATCATCTCGTAGAGCGTTCCGTCGATCCGGAACCGGACGCGGAGCATCTTCTCGTACGGCTCGATATGGATGTCGCTCGCGCCCTTGCGGACGGCGTCCGTGATGAGCGAGTTGACCAGCTTGACGACCGGGGCCTGCTCCGCCTCGCCGAGGAGCGTGACGTCGGGAGTGTCGTCCTCCTGCTCCTCGATGACCTCGATCTCGTCCTCCATCCCCTTCATCACGTTCTCGAACGAGGCGGCGGAATCGTAGGACTTGTCGATCGCCTTCTTGATCGCCGCCTCCGTGGCGACGACCGGCTGCACCTCGAAGCCCGTGATGAACTTGATGTCGTCGATCGCGAAGATGTTGCTGGGGTCCGCCATCGCGACCGTGAGACGGCGGCCGCTCCGCGAGAGGGGGATCATCTGGAACTTGTTGGCGACGTCGCCCGGGATGAGCTTCGTGACGGCGGAGTCGGGGACGACGTTGGCGAGGTCGACGCTCGGGACGCCGTAGATCTCGGCGAGAAACTTGGAGAGATTCTCTTCGGTGATGGCCCCGACCTTGACGAGGGCCTGGGTGATCCCGCCGCCACCCGTCTTGATCTGCAGCTGGGCCTTTTGAAGCGCGTCCGGCGAGATCAGCTTGGCTTCGAGCAGCTTGAGACCGATGTTTTCCTGCGCCACGGTCGGCGTTCCTCGTTCGGGTTTTCTGCTCAGGCTGGCGGGCCCCGCGCACGGGACGCGGGAATGGCGGGAAGGACATCCGCAAGACGGGTGCCAAGGGCCCGAGCGGGCTCCGGGCGGGCGTGATCGGACGGAATCGCAAGGAATTGGAGCCGGCATGGCGGGCGGTGCATCGCGCGCCGGTCGTGCTTGCGGCACGGCCGGATGCAAATTGCACCGCTCAATACCGGTTCAGCGACTCCCTTTCGGCAGGGCCGCCGAATCGAAGGTAGCCGCTGATCCGCTCGAGAGTTCGAGGTCCGATGCCGGGCACCCTCAAGAGCGCTTCGGCCGTGCGGAACGGCCCGCGCGAATCGCGATCGGCAATGATGCGGGCGGCGAGCGCGGGCCCGATGCCGGGGAGCCGCACGAGCTGCGCGGCGTCGGCCCGATCGGGGTCCAGCATTCCGACCGGAACGCCTTGGGAGCGGGAGCGCGGGCCGCCCGGGAGGGCGTGCGGGGCGGATGCGGCACCGACCGCGGATGCGGGACCGGCCGCGGATGCGACGACCGAGTCGGCTCCGGCCCCCGCGGACCGGCGCTCCAGCTCTTCTCTCGACTCGAGTGCGGCGATCAGGTCCTGGAAGCGCTCCTCATGCGAACGCTTCCATTCCCGGAATCCTCCGCCGACGAGGAGTGCGACCACGACGAACACGAGCCCCGCCCGCATTTCCCTTCCCCACACCGCCGCGTCCCCTCCGCCGTCAATCCACGAGATTCCAGATGATCCCGACGTGGACCGTCCGCCCGGGAAGCGGCGCGCCCGACGGGCGCAGCGGGTCCCACACCGCGCTCCCCACGGTCCGGTCGAACATGTTGTCGAATCGAAGGAAGAAGGCCGCGGCCCCGAAATCCCCGGTGACCGACCCATCCCACGTCGCTTGGGCCGGCTCCCGGATCGCGCTCCTCCGGGCGCTGCGCGCATGCGCTTCGATTCCGAAGCGAAGCAGGAGGTCGCCCCGGAACACGGCGAGCCGCGCATCCACCGACGCGTCGAGCGCACGCCGCGGCGGCGATCCGCCGAGCGGCGCGATCGAATCCGGCCCCTCCCGCACCCAGCCCACGCCCCGGGTGTGGAACGGGCCGACGCGGACCTCCCATCCCGCCGATGCGTGCGACGTCCAGCCGTTCCCGCGCCGCCGCGCGATGCTCGAGACGAGCAACGTGTCGGACGAGGTCGTGGTCTCGAGATCCCATCCGAAATCATCGGTGATCCGTCGAACCGAGCCCGAGAAATCCAAACGGAGATCGCGACGCGGGAGGACGGAGAGGGACCCCAGGACTCCATCCAGGCGCCGCGGCTTGAGGCCCGGATCGCCCGAGCGTGTCACGCGCGTCAGCGTGACCGAGGGAATCGCGTCCGGAGGGTAGTATTCGCGCGTGCTCGCCGGCGTGAGGAGATCCACCCAGGAGGGACGCTCGTGGGCTGATTCCAAATCCACGCGCGCGCGCAGCCGTTCCGTAGCACCCCACCACGAGACCCGCGCATCCACGAATCCCGCCTGGCCCTCCCGCGCGTCATACGCGAGGTCGACGCCCGCCTCGCCATGAGTGCCGGTAGGCCGGCGGAGGCCGAGGTGGAAGCGGGCTTCCCCCCTCCTCGGATCGAACGCCGGGATCGAGTCGAGGCGGTATACGATGCGCCGCGACGCGGCGCGGACTCCCGCGATCCACGCGAAGGCCTTCTCCTTGCGCCGGGAGATCGAAGTCTCCACCGTGATCGCCGGAAACTGCCAGCGTTCGCGCGCGCCCGCCTCCGCAGTGAGATTCCCGTCGGAGGAGACGATCCCCGTCAGCTTCTCCCGCGAAAGCTGAACGCGCGCGAAGTCGGTCCAGGTGTCGCCCTCGCGCCCGCCGGCCAGAGCCAGGCGGCGACCTTCCCACTCGCTCTCCCCGCCGACCGAGTCGCGGATCGACCGGTCGAAGAGCCGTCCTTCGAGAACCACACGCCGCCCGAAGAAACGTGGAAGCTCGGCCTGCACGGCGTGTCGGGACGAGACGCCGCGTCCGATCGGGCCCGAGCCGTTCGCCTGGAGGCGGGCGAAGGAGCCGTACACGCGGCGGCCCCATGCGGTCGAAAGGAAGCGCACGCCGGTGGCGAGCTCGTCGCCGTCTCCCTTCCTATAATAGAGCGACGTCCTGGATCCGGACCCGCCCGGGGCGTCGCGACCCGGATGCTCGAACGCCGGCCCTGCCGGCACCGGCCGCGTGAGCGCCTCGCCCGGCCCCTGAAATGTCTCGCGGCCGGGCGGGAGACCGAGGCCGTCGAGATCGAGCGCTTCGACCTCCTCTCCGCGCGGATCGTCCAGCGCCGAAGCGAGCGTCGGCATTCCGAAGCCGAGCGCCGCGGAGCCGATGAGGGTCTCGTCGGTCGTGCGCTCCACGGCCGAGACGTGACCGGAGAGCCGGATCGGGCTTCCCCCATCCGGAATGCGAAGCGATCCGTCGCTCGGCCCGTACACGGGGAGCGCGCCGAGGATCGCCGCCCGCCTCAAGCGCAGGGCGTCTTCGAGCGAGGCGGCGCCGAGCTTTCGCTCCATCGTGAGATCCACGGGCGACGCGAGCCAGCGAGGGGCCCGCGGCGGCCGCCGCAGGACGTGAGCGGTATCGGCGCGGCCGAGCAGGGACGCGAAGCCGCGGAGCGTGTCGGAAGCCGCGGAAGGATCCGCCGCGCCGCGGAGCGTGTCCGCGGCCGCCGGAGTCCCGGTGAGGGGCGGCTCCTGCGCGGATGCCGGAGCGCGTGGGATCCCTGCGCCGGAGACGAAGAGCGCGACCAGGATCGGGATCGCCCTCACGCGGTCATTCCGCACGCCGCGCCGCCACGGGATGCCTCCTGAGCCACGGGATCGCGAACTCGCCCGCGACGCCGAAGATCGCGAGGTTCGACGCCGTGTGCTGGACCGCGGGCGCGATCCCAAGCGCCAGCGCGGCGGGAAGCGATCCGTAGACGATCCCTTGCGCCACGTTCGTGAGGGCGTCGTACAGGAGGGTCGCCGCCGCTCCGCACGAGAGGAGGATCGGGATCCGCTTCCGGAAGGCGGCCGACCGCTCGGGCGCGAGGAGGAGCCAGGGTCGGGCGAGGCCGCCGAGCCCTCCGACGAGCGCGCCGCCCAGGGTCTGGGCGACGAGGATCCACGGATGAGGGGGCCCATAGGGGTTGGCGAGGCTGAAGGTGAGCCGCGCCACGCCCCCGATCCACAGACCCCAGCCGGGCCCCGCGAGCACGCCCGAGAGAAACACCGCCACGGTGAATAGCTCCACGAAGAAGAGGTACGGGAACAGGAGGAGCTTCGCGTAGCCGCACGCGACCGAAAAGGCGATGAGGGAGGCGCTCAGGACAATGGTTCGCATCGGGAGGGAGGCGACGAGCGAAGCTACCAGATGGGGCGCCGCAACGCAAGCGGGGGCGCCCGAAGCGGGGACGCCCGAAGCGGAATGCTAGAAGCGGGTTCGCGCGGGGCGCCGCGACGCGAGGGCGGCGTCGAGCGGTTTCATGATCTCGTCGGGCACGTTGGTGCCCCCGAGCAGCACGTCCGGCGTGCGTTCCCCGTGATAATCGGATCCGCCGGTCATCAAGAGCCCGTGGAGCTGGGCGAACCCACGGTATCGCTCCACGGCGACCGCATCGTGCTTCGAGTGCCACACCTCGATCCCGTCCAGCCCGCGACGCGCCATGGCGGGAATCACGTGGTCGCGGTTCAGGGTTCCCGGGTGGGCGAGGATCGTGACTCCCCCCGCGTCCTTCACGATGGAGGAGGCCTCTTCGAGCGTGACGCGCGGCTTGGGAACGTACGCGGGCGCGTGGTGCCCGAGGAATCGCTGGAACGCTTCGTTGAAGGTCTCCACGTGCCCCGCGCGCAGCAGCGCCTCGGCCAC
>JACQPZ010000123.1 GCA_016207265.1 Candidatus Latescibacterota bacterium
CTCGGCGCGGGAATCGCGGTGCTGACCGCGTGGATCGGCGCTCGGGTCTTCGGCCGGCGCGTAGGGCTCGCGGCGGGGTACGGCGCCGCCCTCTACGGGATGCTCATCTATTTCGACGGTGAGCTGCTCACGCCGACCCTCACGATCGCGCTTCAGCTCGTGGCGATCGCTCTCGTGCTCCGGGCTGGCGAGGGCCCGGGGCCGAGTCCAGGGCGCTGGAGCGCCTGGCGCCATGGCGCCGCAGGCTTCGCGGGAGGGCTCGCGTCCATCACGACCGCGACCTCCCTCGTCGTCGTCGCCGTGCTCGCGGCGTTCGCCCGGCGCCGGGCGCTCCCGGTGCTCCTCGGCGCCGCCGTGGCCATCGCTCCCATCACGTGGCGGAACGCCGTGAAGGGCGGGGAGCTGATCCCGATCTCCTGGAACGCCGGGATCAACTTCTACATCGGGAACAATCCGAACTATGACGAGACAGTCGGGATCCGTCCGGACCTTCAATGGAAGCACTTCGTGCAGGAACCGCTTCGGCTCGGCATTCGCGGCATGGGCGCGGCTTCGAGCTATTTCGTGCGGAAGAGCCTGAGCTATCTCGCGTCGGATCCGATCGGATTCGCCAAGCTTCAGGTGAGAAAACTCTATCTTCTTCTCGAGGGAAACGAGATTCCCCGCAATCAGGAGATCTACCCCTCCCGGGAATACTCGCCCGTCTTTCGATTCCTGGTCTGGAAGGTTCCCGGCCTCGCGTTTCCATTCGGGGTCCTCGCGCCGCTGGGCCTCGTGGGGTTGGTCGCCGCATGGCGGCGCGGCCCGATGCTCGCCGCGGTTCTTGTCGCCTACGCTTGCGCGGTTCTCGCGTTCTTCATCACGGCGCGATACCGGATGCCGCTCGTGCCGCTGCTTCTGATCTTCGCTTCGGAAGGCGTCCGCTGGTTCCGCTCCGAAGCGCGCGCGGCGCCGCGCGCGGCGGCGGCAGCCGGCGCGGCCTTCCTCTTCTTGGCGGCGAACCTCGGGCAGGGTCCCATGCCCGCGAGAATGAACGCGGACGCCGAGTACAGCCTGGGCGTGAAGCTCGCGCTCAAGGGAAGGGCCGACGAAGCGATGGGCCGGATCGAAGCCGCGCTAAGGGAGCGTCCCGACTATGCCGAAGCCTGGGTCAATCTGGGAGTGCTCCAGGCGACGCACGGGCGTCCCGCGGACGCGGAACGTTCGCTCACGCGGGCGCTCGAGCAGGAGCCCGAGGACATCATCGCGCTCACGAATCTCGCCGTGCTTCGCGAGAAGGCGGGGCGGACCGCCGATGCCGTCGCACTCTACGAGCGCGCGGCGCGTCTCGACCCGGCGGATGAGTTCACGCGGCGAAAGCTCGCGGAGCTGAGGAGGCCGTCAGAGCCTGCGCAGCCTCGTCGAGAGAAACCCCAGTAGCCCCGTCATCCCCGCCGCGGCGCCGATCCACCCGAAGAGAGCCGGAGCGGTCATCCGGTCCAGCGCGAGTCCGGTGAGACCCGACGAGATCGCCGTCATCCCGACCACCACCACGCTCACGAGCGCGAACACCCTTCCCTGGAGCCGGGCGGGGATCATCCCCTGGAGGAGGGTCGTGCGCGGGATGGTGATCACGGGGATCACGAGCGAATGGATGAACGAGACCACGATCAGGAATAGAAGTGATCGGCAGAAGAGGAGCGGCACGTACGTCAGTCCGTCGAGCGTGATCCCGATCAGGAGCAGGCGCCCGTTCCCGACGCGGCTTCCGAGCCTCGCGATCGAGAGGCTCCCGAGGATCATCCCCACGCCATAGACCGCCTCGACGAGCGCGTACGCGGAGGCGTCTCCGTGGAGCGTGTCGCGGACCAAGACGGCGTTCCCCACGATCGCGGGGCCCATGATGAAGAGGTTGTCGAGCGCGGTCAGCGCGAGGAGCAGGACGAGGGTCCGGTCCGACGCGATGGCGCGCATCCCGGCGCGGAAATCCTGCATCACGCCGACCGTCGTCGGGCCGCCACGGTGCGCGGCCCCTGCGCCTTTCAGGAATAGGAGTGCCGCGAGCGATCCGACGAAGAAGATGACGCCGGTGGGGAAGGCGGAGGCGACGCCGAAACGCTTGATGAGATAGCCCGCCACCATCGGCCCCGCGAAGAACGCCCCCTGCTGGGAAAGCTGCACCCACGCGTTGGCGCGGGTAAGGCCGGCGGGTGGAACCAGCTCCGGCAGGATGGAGTCCCGGGCGGGATAGAAGAGCACCGACGCCGATGCCGCTCCGAAGGCGATCGCCGTGAGAAGCGCGGGCGTGAGCTGGCCGGCCCAATACAGCGCGGCGGCGAGCCCGAGCAGGAGCGCGCGGGCCGCGTCGGCTCCCGCCATGATCATCCTTCGATTCAGGCGGTCGACCACGAGGCCGGCCAGGATTCCGAAGAGGAGCGACGGGAGATAGGAGATCGTGGCCGCGAGCCCCGTCGCGGACTTCGACCCCGTGAGATCCAGGATGATCCAGATGAACGCGATCTGGAACACCGAGTCTCCGAACTGCGAGAGGAATTGCGCGGTCCAGAGAAACGCCAAACGGGTGGGCGCGCGGAGGGGGCCGGCGCTTCGCGCGTCCGGCCCCCTCGGGCCCTCTCGATCCGTGGTCAGGGTCTCAGACCTTCTGGGCCGCTTTCGGTTGGAATTCCGTGGCGTTGTGCTCGAAATCCCACATGAACGGGGGCTCGACGCCCATCTGGCGGAGATACGCGTAGAGCTGTCCGCGGTGGTGAAGATGCTCGTCGTAGATGATGTTGACGCAGACATGGCCGGGGAAGCTCTCGCCCCACGGAGTCTTCACCGTCGCCGCGATCTGAGCGTCGCTCAGCGAGCGCACGGCCTTATCGGCCGCCTTCCACGCCTCGCTCGCGTACCGAACGAGGTCGTCGTGCGTCTTGAGCTTCGCGGCCTCGGCCTTGTCGTTTTCCTCGCTCCACTGGATCTCGCCCTTTGCCGTCCCCTCGGTGATGCTCCGCATGGACGAATACATGTGCGCGACCAGCTCCTTCGGCGTGCGCATGTCCTTCACGGGCTTCGCGTCCACCTTGTCCTTCGGGATCGCCTGGATCGCGCGCATCGTGATGCCGTGGATGGTGCGGAAATGATCCCACTGACCGCCGACCTGTGCCTTGTCCATGGTGTGCTCCTCTCTTCGATCCGGTCGAGCCGGATCGATCCTGAGTCCCGGTTCCGCCGCAGACGCCAAGACACCCCCGGCCATCCGCCGAAGGTGCCTCGCGCAGAGCCCCGATGCGGCGCGATCAGTTCGTCGCGGCCGCGACGTCCTTCGACGTGATGTCGACCGTGATCATGAATCCGTTCGTGCCCTTGAACTCAAAGGGCTTGTCTCCCACGCGGTAGGCCTCGACCTCGTTCGGCATGAGCACGAATCCGTCGTTCCGCGGCGCACCCCAGTAC
>JACQPZ010000114.1 GCA_016207265.1 Candidatus Latescibacterota bacterium
GGTCTTTGCGGTGTCGCATGGGTTGAGATCCCTATCCGCTAATGTGTAGCCGCCGCGCCGGGTCCCGAAACCCCCGGGCCCACACCCGATCAGGCAGCCTCGATCTTCTCGCCGAGCTTGTACTTCGCCACGTCCATGCCGAACTGAAGCCCCATCCCCGACAGGATGTCCGCGATCTCCTTGAGCGATTTCCGGCCGAAGTTCCGGTACTTGAGCATCTCGCCTTCGGACTTCTGGACCAGATCGCCGATCGTCTTGATCTCGGCCGCCTTGAGACAGTTCGAGGAGCGCACCGAAAGCTCCAACTCCTCGACGCTCCGCTCGAGCAGCGTCTTCACGCGCAGGAACTCCTCGTCGACCTCCTCCTCCACCTCCTCGACGATCTCCTCCTCGAAGTGGACGAAAAGCGCGAAGTGATCCTTCAATATCTTCGCCGCGTACGCGAGCGCGTCCGAGGGAAGGATGCTTCCGTCGGTCCAGATCTCGAGCGTCAGCTTGTCGTAGTCGATCCGCTGGCCGATCCGGGTGTTCTCGACTTCGAAGTTCACCTTCGTCACGGGCGAGAAGAGCGAATCCACCGGGATCACGCCGATCGGCCGGTCCACCGCGGGCTGATTCTCCGCGGAGACGTAGCCGCGCCCCGCGCCGATCTCGACCTCCGCCCGGAACTCGCCGTCTTTGTTCAGCGTGCAGATGTGAAGCTCCGGATTCAGGATCTCGATATCCGGATCGGTCTTGAGCTGCCCCGCCTTGACCACGCCCGCGCCCCGGGCCTCGAACGTCGCCGTCTTGGGACCCTCGCTGTGGATCTTGAAGCGCATCTGCTTCAGGTTGAGCAGGATTTCGGGCACGTCTTCCTTGATCCCCGTCATCGTCGAGAACTCGTGCTGGACGCCGTCCACCTTGGCCGCGGTCACGGCCGCGCCCGGAAGGGACGAAAGGAGCCCGCGGCGGAGCGCGTTCCCCAGCGTCACGCCGAATCCCCGCTCGAGGGGCTCGACCGTGAACTTGCCGTATCGATTGGTCGAGACCTTGTCGTCGATCTCGACGCTCTTCGGCATCTGTAGATTCTTCCACTTCATATATCTCGTACCTCCTTCGACTCGGGCTACTTCGAGTAAAGCTCCACGATGAGCTGCTCGGAGACCTTCGTCGGTATGTTCGCCCGCGTCGGGTATTCCAGGACGCGACCGGTCTGCTTCTCGTAATCCACCGAGAGCCAGTTCATCATCTCGCGTCCCTTGCTCTGCTCGATCGCGCTCTGGATGAGCGGGACGTCCTTGCTCGCCGGCCTCACGCGCACCTCGTCGCCGACGCGCACCTCGAAGCTCGGAATGTCCACGATGTGCTCGTTCACCGTGAAGTGGCGGTGCCGCACGAGCTGGCGCGCGCTCGAGCGCGAGGGCGCGAAGCCCATCCGGAACACGAGGTTGTCGAGGCGCTGCTCCAGCTTGAGGAGCAGGTTCTCGCCCGTGACGCCCTTCTGGTGCTCGGCCTTCGCGAAGTAGTTCCGGAATTGCCGCTCCAAAACGCCGTAGATGCGCCGGGTCTTCTGCTTCATGCGGAGTTGTTGGCCGTAGCTCGTCTCCTTGGAGCGGCGGTCCTTCCCGTGCTCACCGGGCGCGTAGCCGCGGCGTTCGAACGCGCACTTCTCCGTGAAGCAGCGCGATCCCTTGAGGAAGAGCTTCTCTCCCTCTCGGCGGCAGAGCCGGCACTTTGCTTCGCGATACGTCGCCATAGATCGTGCTTCGAACCTCCTTCTTGCTTACGCCGCCGCTAGACGCGCCGCCTCTTGGGTGGGCGGCAACCGTTGTGGGGGATGGGCGTGACGTCTTTGATCGCCGAGATCTCGAGCCCCGCGGCCTGGAGCGAACGGATCGCCGCCTCGCGGCCCGAGCCCGGGCCCTTCACCCACACTTCGACTTTCTTCAATCCCAAAGAGATCGCTTCCTTCGCGGCCGACTCGGCCGAGATCTGCGCCGCAAAGGGCGTGCTCTTGCGCGAGCCCTTGAACCCGACCTTGCCCGCGCTGGCCCACGCCACCGTGTGGCCGTCCATGTCGGCGATCGTCACGATCGTGTTGTTGAACGTGGACTGGACGTGCGCGATCCCGTTGATCCCGACTTTCCGCTCGCGCTTCTTCTTGGGTTTCGGTGCTACGACCGGTGCATCCGCCACTCGACTCTCCTCTGTGCGCTGGCCCGCGCCGCTACGTGCGCGCGGGCTCCACGTTTCACTCGCCGGCCGCTACGCCCCGGGGGGCTTGGGCGCCGGACGCTTCGGCGCGGCCGCGATCCGCTTGATCGCGCCGGCTGTCTTCTTGGGACCTTTCCGCGTGCGCGCGTTCGTACGCGTCCGCTGGCCCCGCACCGGCAGGTTCTTCCGATGCCTGAGGCCCCGATACGCCCCGATATCCATCAGCCGCTTCACGTTCATCGCGACTTCGCTGCGGCGCGCTCCCTCGACTTTGACCTGCGACTCGATCACCTGGCGCAGGCGGCCGGTCTCTTCCTCCGTGAGATTCTTCACGCGCGTGTCGGGATTGACTCCCGTCAGCGAGATGATGCGATTCGCCGTCGGTATGCCAATTCCGAAAATGTAGGTCAGCGCGACCGCGATGCGCTTCTCGTTCGGTAGATCGACTCCGGCGATACGAGCCAAGGCTCCTCCTTACCTGACCGAAACCAGCCTGCTAACCCTGACGCTGCTTGTGGCGCGGATTCTTGCAGATGATGCGCACCACTCCCTTGCGCCGGACCACCTTGCAGTGCTCGCAGATCTTCGTGACCGATGCTTTGACCTTCATGCTCGTCCTCTCGCGCCGGGTCGCGACTGCCGGCCGCGACCCCGAACCTCTACTTGTACCGGTAGATGATCCGCCCCCGGTTCAGATCGTAGGGCGAAAGCTCCACGGTCACCTTGTCCCCGGGCAGGATCTTGATGAAGTTCATCCGCATCTTGCCCGAGATGTGGGCCAGGACCTTGTGACCGTTTTCCAGCTCCACCCGAAACATGGCGTTCGGGAGCGGCTCGATGACGGTTCCCTCGACCTGGACCCCTTCTTCCTTCGCCATTACCCTCAGTCCGCCTCGACCCGGGAGAGGACCATCGGCCCGTTGGCCGTGATCGCCACGGTGTGCTCGAAGTGGGCCGAAAGCTTCCGGTCCGCCGTCACGACCGTCCACTGGTCCGAGAGCGTGAGCACGTCCGCGGTGCCCGCGTTCACCATCGGCTCGATCGCGAGCACCATCCCCTCTTCGAGCTTCGGCCCCTCGCCGGGGCGCCCATAATTGGGCACCTGCGGCTCCTCGTGAAGCTCGCGCCCGATCCCGTGGCCCACGAGCGCGCGCACGACGCGGAACCCCGCGCGCGTCGCCTCGCGCTCGATGGCCGCCGAGATGTCCGAGACGCGCCTGCCGGCCCTCGACCGCTCGATACCCGCCTCGAGGGCCCGCGCTGTCGCATCCATCAACTTCGTCGCTGCGGCGGTCACCTCTCCCACCGGATAGGTCCGGGCCGCGTCGCCGAAGAAGCCCTTGCGCTTGACGCCGATGTCGAGCGAGACGATGTCTCCCTCGCGCAAGACCCGCTTCGCGCTGGGGATTCCGTGCACCACCTCCTCGTTCACCGAGGTGCAGATGCTCGCCGGATATCCCCGATACCCCTTGAACGCGGGCTCTCCGCCCGAGTCCCGGATGAACTCTTCCGCCAGCCGGTCCAGGTCGAGCGTCGTGGTACCCGGCCGGATCTCGGTCGAGAGCATCCGGAGACAGCGCCCCACGATCTGGGCGCTCTCGCGAATCCGCTCGACCTCGTCCCGGTCGTGGATCTGGATCATCCGCTCCTGGACCGGGGCGCCGCTCAGGCGGCCTTCCCGATGGCGCGCTCGATCGCCGCGTACACGTCCGAAGCGCGACCCGACCCGTCCACGTTTCGAAGCAGCCCTTCGCGCTCGTAATAGGCGACGAGGGGCGCCGTCTCCCGCGCGTACACCTCGAGGCGCTTGCGAACCGTCTCGGGCTCGTCGTCCGAGCGCTGCTTGAGCCCGCCTCCGCACCGGTCGCACACCCCGGCGACCTTGGGCGGAGCCGTGCTCATGTTGTAGATCGCGCCGCAGCTCCCGCAGAGCCAGCGGTCCTTGAGCCTCGCGACCACCACCTCGGTCGGAACCACGAGATTGACCACGCGATCCATCCGGACCTCGCCGAGAAGGCTCTTCAGGCCCTCCGCCTGGGCCACCGTCCGCGGGAACCCGTCCAGGATGAACCCGCGCTGCGCGTCGGTGAGCCGAAGCCTCGTCTCGACCAGCCCCAACACCGTCTCGTCCGGCACCAGCCTCCCGGATTTCACGTGCTCCTGCGCGCTCTTCCCGAGCGCCGTACCATCCGCGATCGCCTGGCGAAGAATGTCGCCGGTCGCGATCAGCGGCACCCCGAGAGACTCGCAGAGGCGCTTCCCATGTGTTCCCTTGCCGCTCCCCGGCGGCCCGAGGAGCACGACCCTCATCGGCGGCCCCGGAGCTTCCCGCTTTTCACGAACCCTTCGTAATGCCGCATCAGAAGGTGCGATTCCAGCTGCTGCAAGGTGTCGAGGGCCACCCCGACGACGATCAGGACGCTCGTCCCGCCGAAATAGAACGGGACGTTGAATTTGGCGATCAGGATGTCCGGGAGCACGGCGATCAGCGCGAGGAAGACGGCCCCCGGCAGCGTGATCCGCGAGAGCACCCGGTCGATGTATTCGGTGGTCTTCCGTCCGGGACGAATCCCCGGAATGAAGCCCCCGTACTTTTTCATGTTGTCCGCCATGTCGGTCGGGTTGAGCACGATGGCGGTATAGAAGTACGTGAAGAAGATGATCGTGAACGAGTAGATCAAGATGTAGACGATGCTCCCCACCGAGAACATGTTCGCGAGCCCCTCGATCATCGCGTTGCCGTGAAAGTAGAGCGCCAGCGTGCTCGGCAACATGATCACCGACTGGGCGAAGATGATCGGGATTACGCCCGCGGTGTTCACTCGGAGCGGGATGTGCGTGCTCTGCCCGCCGTACATCTTCCGGCCCACGACCCGCTTCGCGTACTGGACCGGGATCTTCCGCTGGGCCTGCGTCATCGCCACGACCGAGGCGATCACGGCGATCATGATCGCGACCACGAGGAGCGCCACGATCGGCGGGAGCGTTCCCACGCGCAGCGCGCGGTACGAGTTCACGATGTCGGTCGGGAATCGCGCGACGATCCCGATGAAGATGATCAGCGAAATCCCGTTTCCGACCCCGCGCTCCGTGATCTGCTCGCCGAGCCACATGATGAGGATCGTCCCGGCGGTCTGGGTGATCATCGTCATCAGCTCGAACGCGATCCCGGGGTTCGGCACGACCGGCACGCCGCCCGCGCCCAGGGATTCCAGGAATTTCGCGAACGCGATCGACTGCACCGCCGAGAGACCCACGGTGCCGAGTCGCGTGTACTGCGTGAGCTTCTTCCGGCCTTCCTCGCCCTCCTTCTGGAGCTTCTCGAAGTACGGAACGACCGCCCCCATAAGCTGCAGGATGATCGAGGCCGAGATGTACGGCATGATCCCGAGCGCGAAGACCGTCGCCTTGGCGAAGCTTCCGCCGACGAACAGGTCGTACAGGCCGAAGAGCGAGTTGGCCTGGCTCGCGAACGCGGCGACCAGCGCCTCGCTGTTCACTCCCGGAGTCGGGATGTGCCCGCCGAAGCGATAGACGCAAAGAAGCGCGATCGTGAAGAGGACCCTGCGCTTCAGCTCCGGGATTCGGAATACGTTCTGGAAACTCTCGAACATCGGCTACGTCAGCTCCCCGATCCCGTGCCGGCGCCCGGGCCGCCCGCGCGGCCCGCCCCGCCCGCACCGGCGCCCGCGCTCGCGCCACCCGCGCGTCGGGGCCTCGGCGACTTCGGCTTGGGGAGCGTGATGGTCCCGCCGGCGGCCTCGATCTTCGCGCGCGCGGCGGCGCTCACGGCGTCCACCGTGATCCGGTACGCGGACTTCACCTCGCCTTCCGCCAGGAGCTTCACGGGCCGGTTGCCGCGGTCGATGAGCCGCTTCGCCTTGAGGCTCTCGCGATTTACCGCCTCGCCCTCGGAAAACCGCTCGAGCGAGGCCACGTTCACGACCTGGAACGAGATCTTCTGGATGTGCCGGAATCCGCGCTTCGGGAGCCGGCGCTGGATCGGCATCTGGCCGCCTTCGAACCAGCGCGCCACCATCGAGCCGCTGCCCGAGCGAGCACGCTGCCCCTTGTGGCCGCGTCCCGCGGTGCCGCCGAGCCCCGAAGCGGGCCCCATTCCGCGGCGCTTCTTCACGCGCGTCGCCCCGCGCGCCGGCTTGATCTGTCCGATTCTCATTCCTCACCGCCCTTCTTCGCGGCCGGGCCGCTCTTCTTCGCGCTGGGCGCGGCTCTCTTCGGAGCCGGGCCGGCCTTCCGTGCCGGCGCCGCCTTGCGTCCCGGCGACGCGGCTTTGCGAACCGGTGCGGCCCTCCGGGCGGGCGCGGCCTTCGGGGCCGGGGCGCCCGTCTCTCCCGACGCGGGCTCGCGGCCTGCCGCGGGACCCTCGGCGCCCGCGCCGCCCGCAGCCGCACCGCCCGCGCCGCCGTCCACACTCTCGACCCGGACGAGATAGCGCACCGTGTCGATCATCCCGCGGATCTGGGGCGTGTCCTCGTGGACGACGGAGTGGCGGATGCGCCAGAGCCCCAGCGCGGCCAGCGTGCGCTTGTGGGTCTCGATGCAGCGGATCTTGCTCCGCTCCTGCGTGATCTTAACGAGCGGCATCTTCTTCCAC
>JACQPZ010000118.1 GCA_016207265.1 Candidatus Latescibacterota bacterium
GGGGTCCGGCGCAGGCTCGGGCAGATTCCGATGAGCGGCTTGGGCACGGTAGGCTCAGTAGCCCCGCGCCAGGTCGACGCGGTTCACCAAGGGGAGCCCCGCGAGATCGCGGCGCAGATTCTCGCGGAAGACGGCGGCCGCGCGCGGCCAGAATCCGGCCGAGTAGCCGGAGATGTGCGGGGTGAGGATCACGTTGTCGAGCGTATAGAGTTCGCTCTCGCGCGGCAAGGGCTCGGTCTCGAAGACGTCGAGCGCAGCGCCTCCCAGTGCGCCGCTCCGCACGGCGTCCGCGAGGTCCCGCTCGCGGACGATCTTCCCGCGCGCCACGTTGATCAGATAGGCGCCGCGCTTCATCTGTGCGAAGGCCCGCGCGTCGAACGCCCCCTCGGTTTCGGGCGTGAGAGCCGCCGCGATCACCACTGCGTCCGACTCGGCCAGGAGCCGCCCCAGATCGCCGGGGCCCAGGACCGCATCGACGCGCGGCTCTTCGTGCGGGAGGCCCAGCGCGTCGAGCAGCTCGGGCTCCCATCGGCCGGCTCGCTCCGGATGGCGCCGGAGCGCGATCACCTTCATCCCGAACGCGACGGCCCGGCGCGCGATCTCGCGTCCGATCGCACCGTACCCGAAGAGTCCCAGCGTCAACCCGTGAAGCTCGTGCGGGCGGCCCGCTCCCACGTACCAGCGCTCGCGGTTCAGGCCGCCGGTCGTCTGTTCCTGGATCGCGGCGGGGAGCCGGCGGGCGAGCGCGAGGAGCATCCCGATCGTGTGCTCGGCGATCGGAATCCCGTGTGCCCCGCGGGAGCTTGTGAGCACGATCCCCCGAGCCTTCACGGTCGGCGTGAGATAGGCGCCGACCCCGGCTGCGGCCGCGTGGAGCCACCGGAGCCGCCCGGCGCGCGCGATCAGATCCTCTCCCGGCGCCCAGGAGAAGAGAATCTCGGCCTCCGGCGCGGCGGCGGCAAGCTCCTCCCTCGATCCCGCGCGGACGATGCGGAGGTCGGGAAACTCGCGGCCGATGCGTTCCACCTCGGCGTCCGGGATCGTCCATGCTTCGGTCGCGTGGAACAGTCCGAGCAGGAGACGCCGCATGTCGCGAAACGCGCCCGCGCCTAGAGCGTGGGGCCTGAGTCGTGAAGGAGGATCCGCCTCAACAAGGCGACCGGGAGCGAGCCCTGCGAGAGCATGCGCGCGTGGAATCTCGCGAGGTCGAAGGCGGGTCCCTCGGCGCGGGCCACGTCGTCCCTGAGCTTGCGGATCTGGAGCGCGCCCAGCGTGTAGACGAGGTACGTCGGGTCGAACGCCGCGCGGTAGGCCTCGCGCTCCGCGTTCGCCCGCTCCATGTGGGCATGCTCCATGAAGTACTCGATCGCCTGATCCATCGTCATCCCGGCCGTGTGTACCCGGATTCCAACCTGGAGCCGGCACGCGCGCACGAGCGCCCACCGGAGCATGCCGAACTCGGCCCGCGGATCCTCCCGGCGGTAGCCGTGATCCACGAGGGCCTCCTCGACGTAGAGCCCCCAGCCTTCGGCGAAGCTCCCGCAACCCATCGTCTTCCGGACAAGGCTCGGCGCGCGCTTCCCATAGAGAAAGTGGACGTAGTGGCCGGGATACGCTTCGTGGACCGAGGTGGTGGGGAGCATCCACCGGCTGAATCCCTGCAGGTGCTGCTCCACCCGCGTGGAATCCCAGCTCGAGTCGGGAAGCGTGATGTTGTAATAGGCCTCCGTCGCCTTCGTCTCGAGAGGCCCCGGCGAGTCGAGGCTCGCGAAGGAGCGCGAAGCGGAAAAAGACGGCGTCGGGCGCACGGTGCAGCGCACCTCGGAAGGAACGGTGATGAATCCGGACGAGATGCAATAGGAGCGTATGTCCTCGAGCAGGCCGATCACGTAGGGGATCACGCTGTCCGCCGCCGGGTGATCGCGGCGCATGCGCTCGACCAGCTCGTCCGGGCCGACCGAAGGGTCGATCTTCATCGCCGCCGCCTCGTACCGGGCCTCGAGGCGCTTCAACTCGCGTGCCCCGACGCGGAGCAGCGAATCGAGCGGCAGGTCCACCATTTCGTCGTAGTGGAGCTTCTTCCGGTAGCGCTCAGAGCCCAGGATGAACGACCCGTTCGACCGGGGCAAGAGCTCCTCTCGCAGCCACCGGACGTAGTCGCGGGTCGCCTCCGCCGCGGTCTGCTTCGCGCTCTCGTATTCGAGTCGCAGCGCGGGATCGGTCACGGAGGCGAACGCGGCCGGGACCTCCCGGTCGAGAAACTCGATCGAGCCCTCGAAATCCTCCGCCGCGAACTGCGTGAACATGGCCGGCGGATTCTTGAGGTTCGCCTTCGCGCTCTGGAAGAGCCGCGGGACCTGCCTGAGCCGCGCGATGACCGACCGAAGGCGTGTTTCGGGCGGGGCGAAGCTCCTCGCGACGAGGGCGAAGATCGCCTCGGAGTAGTCGTAGCTGCTCGGATCGTTCTCCCAGCGCCGGATTTCCGTGAGGTCGAAGAGATTGCCCTCCGCGGTCCGCTGGAAGAGATCGTAGTCGATACGCGTCGAATCGCTCAGGAGCGCCGGGTCGATCCGCTTCGTCTCGGCGATCGCCTTCCTGAGCCGCGCGATCTCACGGTCGATGCCCGCGCGGGAGCGGTCTCCGAGAATCGAGTCGTATTCGTGGGCGCCCCACGACGTCGCCCACCCGGGGTGGAACGCGAACGCCCCACGCGTGTACTCCTCGACGAGCTTCGCGAAGCGCTGCTCGGCCTGGGCCGCGTGTTGGGAAGTTGCGGCGGCGCCCGCGGCCCCGGCGGCGGCATCGGGCTGCGCGAACGCGACCGCGAAAGCGAGCAAGGCCGGCAGCAGCATCGAACGGCGGATCATGGCGTGGCACCTCCTTCGACCGATGGGCGGCCCGGCACGGTACCACGCCGCCGCCCAAAAATCATCTGGGCGGAGACCGGCAGCAGGAAGATCGCGAAGAGGCGGGAGAGGGATGCCGCGTCGATCCGGTGCGCGAGCAGAGCGCCGAGGACCGCGCCGGTAGCACCGCCCGCCATCAAAGCCGGCAGGAGATGGCGCAGCACGTGGCCGTGCCGTGCGTGGCTCCACCCGCCGGCGATCCCCGTCGGAAGGATCATCAGAAGGGAAACCCCCTGCGCGAGGTGCTGTGGGACGCGCTCGCCGAGGACCAGCACGGGGACGAGAATCGTCCCGCCCCCGATTCCGAGGAGCCCGCCCAGGGCGCCGACCGCGAGTCCGAGAAGAAGATTCCACGGCGCCGCCCAGGCGCCGCCCATCCCCTCGTGCACAGGCGCCGCGACGAGGATGCGGATCGCCGTTGCGAGAATGAGGATCCCGAACGCCTGGCGCAGCCGCCGCGCCGCGACCCTTCGCGCGAGCGCCGCGCCGAGCAGCACGCCCGGCACCGCGCCCAGGCTCAACCACGCCGCGAGCGCGAGGTCGAGATTCCCCTCGGTGAGGTACGGCACCGCCGCCACGAGCGCGGTGACGGTGATGAAGGCGAGCGACGTACCCTGCGCCTCGTGCTGGCCCACAAGGCGCGCGTGAACGAGGAGGGGGACGAGGACGATGCCTCCGCCCACGCCCATGAGGCCGCCCAACACAC
>JACQPZ010000120.1 GCA_016207265.1 Candidatus Latescibacterota bacterium
CTTCGGGGTCGAGCGCTTTCGCCTGGGCCTCGAGGGACTCCCGCAGATCGAGGAGGGCTTCGAAATCGACCCGGTGCTTTCGCTTCAGGCGGTGGATCCAGTCGAGTCGATCCTCGATCTCATCCGGCGAGAACGGCTCCTCGACCGCGTGCGCTTCGGCGTCCTCGATTCTCCCCGCCACGTCCCCCAGCGAGTCGAGCAGCGCCTCGGCCAGGGACGCGAGCGGCTCGTGGTCCGGCGCGGCCGACGCAAGCCCGCGGAGCGTCCGCGCCGCCCGGCGGACATGCCCCTCGGCCCCGCCCTCCTCGGCCGCCAGCGCGTGACGAGCCTCGCCCAGCGCCTGAAGCAGCCGTTCCCGCCCCCTCAGGCGCTCGCGCTCCGCCTTGAGGGCTTCCTCCTCGCCGGGCTTCAGCGCGGCCTTGGAAAGCTCCGCCAGGTCCTCGCGGATCCGCTCCCACTCCGCGCGACGCTGATCCGCCGCGGCGAGGTCCGCGCGGAGCGCGCGGCTTTCTTCGAGGAGCGCCGTCCGCTCCCGATCCAGCGATCGCCGTTCCTCGAGGAGCCCGGCCCAGCCATCGTAGAAATCCGCCTGGGACTCGGCGCGGAGGAGCTGCTGGTGCTCGTGCTGCCCGTGCAGATCGACGAGCAGATCGCCCACGGCGCGGAGCTGGCCGAGGAGCACCGTGCGTCCGTTCACCAGCGCGCGGCTCTTCCCGTCGCTTGCGATCTCGCGACGCAAGATCACCCGTCCCTCCTCGGTCTCCACGTCGAGCGCGTGGAGCGATTCCACGAGGTCGGGGCGCGACTTGAGATCGAGTATCCCCTCGACGAATCCGCGCGCCTCGCCTGCGCGGAGCCAGTCCGGATCGAGGCGTTCTCCGAGAAGGAGGCCGATCGAGCCGAGGATCAGCGACTTTCCGGCGCCTGTTTCACCCGTCAGGACGTTCAGAGCGGGGTCGAACGAAAGCTCGATCTGGTCGACGAGCGCGAGCCCTTGGATCGAGAGCGAGGCGAGCATCGGTCAACGGCGGGATCGGGCGCCGGAAGGGCTTTCCGCCCAGGCGAGCTTCTCGCGCAGGACGTCGTAGAACGACTCGCGCCGAAGCGAGAGCATCCGGACCTTGGTCTTGGCGCGGCGGACCGAGACCTCGTCTCCCGGGGCGAGGAGCCGCGAGATCTGCCCGTCCACCGTGAGCCGCGCCCGGGTCGCCCCCTCGCTCAGGCGGATGCGGATGGTCTCGGAAGCTCCGACGAGAAGAGGCCGGAACGCGAGCGAGTGCGGACAGATCGGCGTCGCGATCAATGCCTCGATGGTGGGGCGCACGATCGGGCCCCCCGCCGAGAGCGAATATGCCGTGGAGCCTGTGGGCGTCGCGACGATGAGGCCGTCCGCGGCCAGCGTTCCGATGGAGGTCGCCCCGATGCGCAACTCGAGACGTACGATCCGCGACTCGTCGGCCTGGTGGATCACGATGTCGTTGAGCCCGTTCTCGAGCCACGCCGCCTTCCCGCTCCGGGATCTCACGCGGGCTTCGACCATCAGCCGCGACTCGACCTCCACGTCGTCGTTGAGGAGCCGCGTGAGCGCAGCGTAGAGGTCCCCCTCCGCCGTCTCCGTGAGAAAGCCGAGGCCACCCAGGTTGACGCCGAGGATGGGAACGTTCGCGCGGGCGGCTTCCCGCGCCGCGGAGAGAAACGTGCCGTCGCCTCCCAGAACCAGGATGACGTCCACCGCGGGCGCGAGGCGCTTGAGCGGGAGCCCCGCCCCGGCTCCCCGGATCCCCCCGGCGATGTCGCGCTCGAGGGTGACCTTGCGTCCCCGCTCGCGGATCCAGCGGACGAGCTTCGGAAGGATCGCCCGCGCCCCTCTCTTCTCCCGGTTCCCCACGATGCCGACATGGCGGGGCGGGAGCGTCATGCGTTCGTGCCGACCGGGGCGAGGGGTTCCGAATTCGGCCGGGGTTCCTCCTTGAGCCATCGCTCGATCTCCCGGGCGATCGACTCGGCATCGAGCCCGGCGTGCCGGAGAAGCGAATCGCGCGTCCCGTGGTCGAAGAAGCGATCGGGGACGCCGAAGCAACGGGCCCGGATTCCGGCGTCGGGCGTGCGCGCGAGAAGCTCCAGCACGGCGTCTCCGAATCCGCCGGGGAGAGCCGCCTCCTCGAATGTCGCCAGGCGGCGCGTGCGGCGGGCCCAGTCGAGGATCAGACGCTCGTCGAGCGGCTTCGCAAAGCGCGCGTTCACCACCGCGGTGCGGATTCCCTTCGCCTCGAGCAGCTCCGCCGCGCGCTGCGCTGGAGCCACCATCGTGCCGTAGGCGACGAAGACCGCGTCCTCACCAGGGCGCAGAAGCTCGCCCTCGCCGATCGGGATCGCGCGCGGCGTGGGATCCATGGGCACGCCGAGGCCGCTCCCGCGCGGGTAGCGGACGGCGATCGGGCCCTTTCCGTGGGCGGCCATGGTCGCGAGCATGTGGCGGAACTCGTTCTCGTCTTTCGGCGCCATGAGCACGAACCCCGGCAGGCAGCGAAGGTAGGAGATGTCGAAGAGGCCGTGGTGGGTCGCTCCGTCCTCTCCCACGAGACCCGCACGATCCATCGCGAAGCGGACGGGAAGCTGCTGGACGGCGACGTCGTGGACGATCTGGTCGTAGGCCCGCTGGAGGAAGGTGGAATAGATGGTCGTGAACGGCTTCACGCCGGCGGCCGCGAGCCCGGCGGAGAAGCAGGTCCCGTGCTGCTCGGCGATCCCGACATCGTGGAAGCGTCCGGGGTAGGCCGTGGCGAACTTGGCGAGCCCCGTGCCGTCGGGCATCGCCGCGGTGATCGCGACGATCTCGGGGTCCCTCGCCGCCAGCTCGATCATCGTCTGCCCGTAGACCTCGGTGTACGCCGGCGCGGAGGGCTTCTTGGCGCTCGTCCCCGTCAGCTTGTCGAAGGAGCTGACGCCGTGGTATTTCCGCGCGTCCTCCTCCGCGAACTTGTAGCCCTTCCCCTTCCGCGTTAGCGTGTGAAGGAGCACGGGCCCCTTCACTTCCTTGAGCTGCTTCAAGACCTCGATCAAGGTCGGGAGGTCGTGCCCGTCGATCGGACCGTAGTACTTGAAGCCGAACTCCTCGAACAGGATGTTCGGGAGCACGAGGTTCTTCATGCTCTCCTTGATCCGCCGCACGAGCGCGCGCGCCTTCCCTCCCGCCGGCACCTTGCCGAGCAGCTCCCACACGTCGGTTTCGAGCCTTCGGTAGACCGGGGCCGACGTGAGCCGCGTCAGGTAGCGGGCGATCGCGCCGACGTTGGGGGAGATGGACATGGAGTTGTCGTTCAGGACCACGAGGAGATCGGTCGCGACGACGCCGGTCTGATTGATGCCCTCGAACGCGAGCCCGCCGGTCAGGGCCCCGTCTCCGACCACGGCGATCACGTGGTGATGCTCTCCCTTGAGGTCGCGTGCGCAGGCGAAGCCCAGCGCCGAGGAGATCGCCGTGGAGGCGTGGGCCGTGCCGAAGGGGTCGTACTCGCTCTCCGCCCGGCGCGGGAAGCCGGACAATCCCCCCTCGCGGCGGAGCGAGTCGAAGCGCTCGTTCCTGCCGGTGAGGATCTTGTGGCCGTAGCACTGGTGGCCCACGTCCCAGATGAGGATGTCGTGCGGGGTCTGGAAGGTGTAGTGAAGCGCGAGGGTCAGCTCGACCGTGCCGAGGCTCGGCGCGAGATGTCCGCCGTTCGCTGAGACGACGTGGATGATCCGCTCGCGAATCTCCGCCGCAAGCGGAGCGAGCGATTCGACCGGCAGCCGCTTCAGGTCTTCAGGCGAATGGATGGAATCAAGGATGTTGCCGCTCACGGACCCCCCGGCGTTCGATAGATGGCGATGGAGAACAGGACGCCGATGATCGCTCCGACGAGCACCTCGAGCGGCGTATGCCCCAGAAGCTCGCGCAGTCGTTCGTGCGGCGCGCCCCGAAGCTGGATGTGCTCGTGCAGAATTCGGTTCAAGAGAGACGCCTGACGTCCCGCCGCGCGCCTCAGGCCGGCCGCGTCGTACATGACGACAAGGCTGAAGAAGAGGACCACGTTGAACAGGACGGAGTCGACTCCCTCCCTGAGTGCCACGCAGGTGCTCAGCGCCGACACCGACGCCGCGTGCGAACTGGGCATTCCGCCCGTCTCCACGAACCGCCTCACGTTGATTTTCTTCTCGCGGAGCAGGAACGTCAACACCTTGCTCAGCTGGACCAGAAACCCGCTGGCGAGCGCGTGAAACAATGGATTCGAAGCCGTCTCCATGGCCATGACGAACCCGCCCTCCTAGCTCGTGCGCCGGAGAAGAAACTCGGTCAGGGACGCGAACTCGGCGGAGCGCCGACCCAGCCCCGGCGCGATCCGCCGGGCTTCGGCCAAGAGCCGGGCCGCCTCCCGCTCGGCCCGCTCGACGCCGACGCTTCCCGGGGCCGTGGCCTTTCGGCGCGCCTTGTCCGAACCGGCCGTCTTCCCCATCGCCGACCGGCTCGACCGCACGTTGAGGAGATCGTCGCCGATCTGAAACGCAAGCCCGACCCGCGCGCCGTACTCGGCGAAGCGCAGCTTCACC